>DMJQ01000091.1 GCA_003457065.1 Clostridiales bacterium | reverse complement strand
CCCAGCTGAGCTATACCCCCATATAGTGTCGAACAATGACTTATATATAGTATCCTAATCCGCCAAAATTGTCAAGAGATTTAGCTGAAATTACCTGCCATAAAATTCTGTTCTGTAATTAATTTAAACAGATAAAATAATATTTTTATATAAAGCAGGGATAGCTTGCAAATAATGCTATGTAAGATTGTCTATCTAATGCGGCAGAACATATCTTAGCCAAAGAAAATGATTTTAAATTTCCTTGTGTTTCTAAGAGTTGTACAATCCTTGAACTGGGCATAACACAATTAGTGCCTATGATAAATCATTCCCAAATAAGCAGTATTACATAATCAAAGAAACTTATAAGATTTTGATTTTTTATAATAGTGAAACATACAATTAAGATGGTGCGGTACAGCCTTACTTTTACATTGCTTTATCGCCATTTTATTTTAAATAGACGTAGAAAAACGCCAATTTTAATTGTGCCATCTACTCATTGGTATACTTCAGCTTCTTCTGTATTAGTAGTAAACCTTCTTTGATACCTATCCCGTCAAATCTGAAGAGGCTATTTAAAGTCTTCTCACCTTCTCCTCCCCTTTCTGGAGCACTTCGGCAGCTATCCGCTGAATTTCCGCCGGCACCATCGGGTGCAATACCATGACCTTAGGATTCGTTTTTAATATCAGATAGCTCTATCATATAATTATTATAAAAACTTNNTTATGACACAAAAGTATAAAAAACATTAAATTTATCAATAATCTGTGAGTTCATTATAATTATATTCAATTTTATTTATAACATCATTAGTTATATAATTGTCATATTAGACGCGATTAATAATTTATAGCGTCTAAATTAGTACAATGTTTTTGAAAGGAGATTTAAAGTGAGGAAAGAAGAAATGACACCAAGGGAGAGAATGGATGCCTTTGCTAAGGGCGAAGAAATAGACCGCATAATCTGCATTCCCGATATGGGAGCGACTATGACACCCTTTATAGGCGTAAAGGCAAGTGATTATTANNGAATATCCACAAGCCTTAGAGGGGTTGCAGAGGCAATGGGTGCAAAGGTTGCTTATCCGGATTATAACATTTCATATTTGCTGGAGCCTGCTGTTAAGTCCGTAGATGAAATAGAATCCCTTAAACTCCCCGATCCCCATAAAGACGGTATCCTTCCTGTTTTATTAGAAGCTATCAGACTTACAAGGGATGCCCTTGTAGACAAGGTTGACGTAGGGGCCGCTATGTCCGGGCCTTTCAGCGTAGCGGCATCTGTAGCAGGCACAGAAAATCTTATGAAATGGATGATTAAATATCCTGAAAAAGTACATGTTCTCATGGATATAGTAGCAGAAGCAAATAACAGGTATATAGAAGAGGTTGCAAAATTAGGCGTATCTATAAGTTTTGCTGACCCTGTTTCATCAACAAGCCTTATAAGCCCTAAGCAGTTCAGAGAGTTTTCTTTGCCCGCCCTCAAAAAAAATATTAAGAAAATTAAAGAAAAGACCGGCAGCGCTCCTGGAATACATGTCTGCGGATCAAGCAGAGATATTTGGGAAGATATTGTAGATGCCGGAATTTCAAATTTCAGCATAGATAATGCAGAAGACTTGGAAGAGGCCAAACAGGTAATGGGAGACAGAGTAATTATAACAGGCAATGTTCCCCCCGTAGATGTGGTTTATACAGGAAAAAGAGAAGCCATATTCAGTTCCGTAAAAGAATGTATACGAAAAGGCCATGACTCAAAGAAAGGATATATTTTAAGTACAGGCTGTCAAATTCCTATGCACACCCCCATAGCAAACATTGAAATGTTTATGGAGGCAGGCAGTTTATACGGCAAATATCCGTTGAATTTAGATTTGCTTACAATATAATAATCAAAAGGAGATTATAAAAATGAATAATTCAAATGACAAAAAAGGTAATGGAATCGCTTTATTGCCTTTTCTTATCTTTGTGCTTATATATTTGGCAGCAGGCATTATCTTGAATATAAAAGGCGTAGAAATGGCGTTTTATCAATTTCCTGCTCCCGTTGCGGCGGTTATAGGCATAATATTTGCATTTATTTTACTAAAGGGATCTATGAATGAAAAATTTGGTATATTTATCAAAGGCTGCGGTGAAGACAATATCATAATAATGTGTACTATATATTTGCTTGCAGGCGCATTTACCTCCGTATCAAGCGCTATGGGCGGAGTAGATTCTGCGGTTAATCTTGGTCTTACATTAATACCTGCTCAATACATAACTGTTGGAATTTTTCTAATATCTATGTTTATCTCTGTAGCTACAGGCACTTCTGTAGGAACAATAGTTGCAGTAGGTCCTATCGCTATCCAGCTGGCAGAAAAAGGAGGCTTAAATCTTCCTTTGGTGCTTGGTTCTCTTGTGGGGGGCGCTATGTTCGGCGATAATTTATCCTTTATATCAGATACTACCATCGCCGCCACAAGAACTCAGGAAGTATCTATGAAAGATAAATTCAGAGTAGGCCTTGATTTTGCATTGCCTGCAACAATAGTTACCATAATTCNNCTACTCCTGAAAGCCAGGAATATGCTTTCAATATAATTAAAATCATTCCTTACATGTTTGTTCTTATAGCATCTATAGCAGGTATGAATGTATTTGCAGTTTTGACCGGTGGTATCGTAATCGCAGGGCTTATAGGCTTCGGTTACGGTAGTTTTAAAGGCCTTGACTATGTTCAGCAAAGCTATTCGGGATTCACAGGTATGATAGACATTTTTCTTCTATCCATGCTTACAGGCGGCTTGGCTAATTTAGTAACAAAAGGCGGGGGGCTTGACTGGATACTTCATAAAATAAGCAAAATGATAAAGTCTAAAAAGTCCGCTGAGCTTGGCATAAGTACATTGATATCTCTTATAAACGCTTCCACCGCAAATAACACTGTATCAATCATAATATGCGGTCAGCTTACAAAGGAAGTATCTAAGAAGTATGCCGTTGATTCCAGAAAAGCCGCTACCCTTTTACAGACTTTCTCATGTGTTATACAGGGCATAATACCCTATGGCGCTCAGCTTCTGATAGCAGGAAGCCTTTCTGCAGGTCTTATGAGCCCATTTGAAATAGCCCCTTATGTTTGGTATTGCTACATATTGGCAATATTTGCAATTGTATCTATATTCACACCTTTTGGAACCAGATATTTAAGAAAAAATCCTCAAACAGATTTTGAAAAAGAAACGGACTTATCTCCTAAACAAATTGCTTAGTACTTCTTTTATTCACAATTTGAAAAGCAACGCTGCTATCAGTTTACATGAAACAGGAACAGAAAAAATTTGAAAATCTCTCTGATTCATAGCAGTTTCAAAATGAGGCGTTACTGATTGATATGCGTATTACTATAAGTATTCAAGTGAACCGGTAACAAAAATCCTATATTCACATTGGTCCAAAAATAAACCATTTCCAAAGGAAAGCTATATTTTTGAATCCATAGTAAATAGGTTTTACTTACTTTATTATAAGAAGTTTATAATATAAAACTTCTCTTTTGTATTTTTGAATCTTAATTGTTAAAAAACCTCCTATTGGTTTGTATCTCACACCTTTAGGAGGCTTTATAATGTTAGAACGTCTCTAAAAATCAGGCAATGTATGAAAACAGCAGATACAATAAATTCTTGCAAAGCTTTAAGCTAATTGCAAATAGCAACAAACCGAAATTTTACCGTGGATTTCTTACATAAAAAAGCCGGTGGGTTTAGCACCCTCCGGCTTTTTTATTATGAAAGCAGTTTTAATCCCAAAGGATCTTACCTGCTTTTTTATCTGTTATGTAACACTTATTTATAAAGTGAATCAAATGCATTTCCTACAGCCGGAAACTCCGCTGCTACAGCTGCTTTAGTCCCCTGTACTGCTGTAACTGTGTAATTAAATGTAACTTCTCCGCTTTGGCCCTCTTGACCTGTCTGTCCGCCAAGGTCTTCGCTTATGCCTGCCGAAATATTAACTTCCTTACCCTCTTCCGCTCCGAAAGATGCTTTTGCATCAAGGAATACGTAAAGGTCTTGACCTGCTTGAAATACGTTCGTAGGATTGTAGCCTTCAGCAAAGGTAAACTCNNTTCCAAGGGCTGCTTTTAAAGCTTCGTCTGCGGCATTTCCTTCTGATTTTGCCTCAACATTCGGCGTAATTTTTATTACGGCTTCTCTGGAGCCTGTATTCCGAACTACAACACCTTTGGCAATAATAGATTCCCCCGGAAGATAGCCGTCTTCATTAATATCTGCTTTTAAATCATCAGATTCTACTACAATCGTTGCTGCTTTAACATTGATTGCAACATTGCTGTCGGAAGCCGTAAACCATGCATAAGTTCCCATTGCGCCCGCTGCTAAAGCTAATACACCTAATACCATACCTGCTATTCTTGTCTTTTTCATACTAAGTTACCTCCAAATAAGTATAATTTATAGTCAATATGTTTTTTAAAATCTCTTTTGTAAATGCCCTAAATTATCTTAAAGGGCTTATGTTAATTTTTAATTGATGCCTTTTTAGTTATAAAAAATATTGCAGCCGATACTGCAAAAAATGCTATATTGGCATTTCTGAAGGCTTTAGATTCCACTCCCGTTTTAGGATTAGCCTTTATGGTTCCTAAAGGAATTTCTTCAGGAAGTATTTCTATAATTTCTTCCGTGTCGTTAATGCTTGGTATTTGAGGATTTCCTAAGGGCACCGGCTCCTCGGGTATTTCTATAAGCTCCGGGGCAGCCGGGGGACTGGTTGTAATCACTGTTCCCCCGCCGGTTGCGCTTCCGGGGGTTCTCGGTCTATCCACCGGTTCTGATGGCGGAGAATCATCGTCGTCATCGTCCGGTGGTGCAGGGGTCGGGCTTGGGGTTGGATTCGGTCCTCCTATACCTTCCGCCGTAAACGTCCATATAAGATGTGCCAATCTGCTTTGATAAGCGTCATCTGCATCTTCCTGCATTTCAACTTTAACATTTAAAGTCGATATCCCATTGGGGTCAAGACGGCCTAATTGATACGGGCCTCCCCCTTTTGCCGGAAAGCTGGTTAAAACATTTCCGCCCTGAGATACGGTTATATTAAGCTTATCTAAAAGCTCAGAGAACACTTCAGGGCCTTCCGCTTCTAAAGGTTCAGGTATATAAGCGACGTTTATATAGAGAATAAATGGCCTTGTATCTGTATTTGTAACCCGCATTCTTCCTTCAATTTTCTCTCCGGGGAGCATATTTGCACCAATCTCTAATATGTCATCGTCAAAAACGGCAAGGTCTAAGGAATACTGGCCTGATACAATGATTTGGTCTGCATAAGCGGACTTCATATTTATACTTGTAAGTATTAAGCTTATAATAGTTAGAGTGGCAATGAATAAGGATAATTTTCTTACTTTAATCATTAATTACCACCTCCTGCTATGCTTCCGTCCTGAGATAAAACTTTGCCTGCGTCCCAGCCGTAAGCGCTTGCAGATTCAACTGCCTTTTTTGTGGCCTGAAGGGCTTCGGGGATAAATACAATTACAAGTCGTTCATTTCCATCTTCACTGACAGAAACACCGGTTAAATTTATTTTTCCGCTTACACTCATGCCGCCGGGTAAAACAAAATAATTATTATTCGTATCTGCCATAGTCAGCATATTTTTTGAATACCCGTTTGAGCTTGTTATGGGTTCTGGGCTAAGGCTCGCACCGCTGATATCTGGTTCTAAACCAGCAAAGCTAACGGTAATGTGAGAAGTGTCTCTGGCAGTATCAACCCAGTTATTGTTTTCATCCCGCACTTGATATATAGGCGTCCAGCCTATGCGTAAATAAGTTCCGATATTGCTGTTATTCGCAATTGTAAAGGCAGCTTCATTCTCTGTTACAACAGCTTCCTCAGGAACTGAAACATCTACAGTTGCCATCGCACTGCTTACGGCATCAGGTTCAGAGCTTCCTGTAAACCATGCATAGGATAAGCCTAAAGTTAATGTTAAAATAGCGATTATGGATAAGGAAGCTAACAATAATCTTTTCTTACTCATTGCTTCCACCGCCTAACCCATTATTCAGTTCAAGGAATAAAGCATCATTAATGCCTAAAACTGCTTCTGCCGCCGCTTTTGTATTCTGGCAATATTGAAGATTCGCTGAAATCATGAAGCCTGCCGCCTGAGAAGGGTTCCTAAGCACCTTAAATTCAGCCGCAAGGGCAGGAAGGATAATGTTCTTATCCTGTCTAGTTTCAACCTTGTTTACTCCGTATACAGTAAGGGTTTTGGCAGTTGAATCATACTGCACTGCTAAATTATCCGTATTTTCTTCTGAAAGGGAAATATGTTCTATTAATTCAGAACCTTCGCTTAAGGTATATGTTATTTTATAAATATAATTTCTTGTGCTGCCATTATCCATGATTGTATTTTTATCCGATATGACAATCTTTTCCCCGGGAATCCCCTTCTTACTGTTAAGGCTAAAATCAAGGGAGGCGTTTATTTTTGCCGCCTTGGCTTCGGCAGCATTTTCTGGGGCCGTTTCACCTATAAACCATGCATTCGTTGTTCCGACCAACAGGGTAAACAGAAGAAACGCCTGTATAGCCAACAGAGCAATTTTCTTTCTCATTTTTACCCCTCCCATCTGAACAACACAGCATTTATAAAGCTTCCGCCGAACCATGCCCAGTCAAAGAAAAACAATGGGTCATCTTTTTCAATTTCAATTGTTATTTCCTTTTCATATCCTGTCCAGTCGTCGTTTCCCTCTTTTGTAAGAATAATCTCAACAGCTTCTCCGCCGGTTGCCTTATATCCATATGGTACATAAGCTTCTGCGGAATATGTTCCTCTTTCTATATTGTCATTATTCGTATATGTTTTTTCAGCAAGGCCCATAAAGTACCAGCTGGAAGTATGATTATTTTCCAATGTCTTTATAACTCTTGTTTCAAACCTTCCGTTGATATCGGAGCTTCCTCCTTGAACTTTAACTATAAGCTTAGGTTCAAATACCTCTACTACAACAGGGATATTAACACCTAAAACCCGCTCATTTTCATATCCCGCTGCTGCTGCCTTTTCATCTTTAATGGAAAGCGTGTAGGAACTGTTTCCTTCAGGTTTCAGGCCCTTAACCGCGGCATTCGGAATAGCGATAGTTAAATTATTTCCATAGCCGAAGGCAACCGTTCCATTGGCGTTTGGTATTGCTTCCGTTGGCGAAGGGTCATCTCCGTTATACCATTGATAGCTAAAGGAAGCGCTTCCGTTTGTAATCGTACCTATAAGGTCTATAACATCTCCCAGAAGAATTGCTTCTGCGGGGTCCTTCGTACTTGAAAGAACTGCCGACGCCGTGCCGTTAACAAGAGGGTCTACGGGCATTATGGGCTGTTCCTCAAGATATACTGTAGCAGGCTCCGAACTGTTGGTGGGCGTATATTCAACAGAAGTACTTGTGGCTAAAGGCTGTTTTTCAATAGCGCTTCCATCAAGCCCTGCACCTTTTTCCCAAATATCCGCATCGATAACTCTTACTATAAAGGATAATCTTCCTGTTCCGTAATCACCTTCAAAACGATTGCTAAGGCTGGTCTCCCAAGTAATCCTGTTCTCAGAAACGCTTATGCCGTCCCCGTTAGCCTCATTGTCATTTTTAGTATTTTCCGCAAATTCTACAAACTCAAAGTTTGCTTCTAAAGTATCTTCTACTGTAAAGGAAATCAAATCCTTAGAAATCTCGCCTTGAAGCTCAGCATATATTGCTTTCAGATCCCCTGTATTATTGGCTGCAAAGGCTCTTTTTCCTTCATAATGAGGAATATCGGAAAGAGAAATTCCGCCTTTAAACACATTGTCTGATAGATTACTGTTAAAGCTTGGGGAACCGTTCATGGCATAGGTCATTTTTTCTAAAAAGTCCTTAAGGTTCTGATTGCCTGTATAGGCTACAGTATATAAATCTATGCCTTGGTTAGCGGCATATTGTGCCTCGGCTAAGGTTACCTGCTGTCTGAGAGCAGTAGTGGTGCTTCCTGGAGGAGCTATCGGTGAAAACCAATCTGACCTATATATATCCTGCCTTTCAAAGGCTCTATCCCCAAATTTTATCTCGAAATAGTCTGTAGAAAAAATCCATAAAATAGTCTTTGTAAATGCATAGCTCGTATAAGTCCACCGTTTTGTTGAATTATAAAGACTAGGCTTAGAAAAACCATGTTTATTCCTATCAAACTGATACTCATTATAAGTCCACTCATCAGTGGCAATATAGGTGGGCGCTCCGTCGGATAAAAGTATCATTATTTTTTTCCTGTCGGAATTGTTAAGATTATCCCCGTCATTTACTCCTAAAGAGTTTTTTGCTTTNNTGCTTTTAAAATACCATCTTGAATATTCGTACCGCCGTTAGCACTTAAGTTTTGAATGGCGTTTATAACCTGCTGAGAATTGTTCGTAAGCTCTCTCTTAATTTCTGCATTTGTATTGAAAGAAATTATACTGATCCGAACATCATCTTTAAAAAGCCTTTGCCCATTCTCTTCCTTCGTTGGAAAGCCGTTTACAAAGGCTTTGGCAGCATCTTTCGCACCATTTAAATTAGTACCTTCCATACTTCCTGATGTTTCAAAAATAAGCGCTATATCCAAGCTTTTCCCCGGTAATTCTGTTATCTCTTTCTTAGCCCTTAGCTCAAGGTCAACCTGATAATGCCTGAATGCATCAAGTTTATTAACAGTTTTTTTAATATACTGGCCGTCTCCTATAGCAGTTGTTTTTGTTTCGGGAGGAGAAAGGTTAAAAAGTGCAAGCCTTGCGCTGAAAAGCGCGGGATAATAAAATTCTGTTCCTTCCTTTTCCTCTGATGTGTCCTCTTCTCGTTCAGCAATAATATTTTCTATATACATGCTGAACTCTTCTGCAGCGGCCGCTATTTCAGGGTTCTCTTCGTCTTTCGATTCCTCTTCCTCGCAGACTGGGTCTTGAGAAGATGCTTCGGGGTTTTCATAATAATATTTTCTTTCACTGACGCCTTCAAGAAAATAAGGGATCGTCTCCGGTTCATTAATTATTAAGCCATATATATACTCTAAATATCCAAAGTCTTCCGAGCTGTGATACAGGAGCCAATCAATGATTTCCCTGTCATAGCCATATTGGTCTGCTAAAAGATAGAGGGCGTCTGTCATTAATTCAATAGAAAATTCCATGTCGGCAAATGGATTTTCAACCTCTGCAGGTGCTTCTGGAACCGGGGGAATTTCGCCTTCTATAGGTGTTTCACTCTCTGTTGGCATTTCGCCTTCTGCAGGTGTTTCTCCTTCTATCGGTATTTCCTCTTCCGTAGGGGTTTCGCCCTCTGCAGGCGTTTCGTCTTCTGTAGGCGTCTCACTTTCCACTGGAGTTTCGCTCTCTGCCGGATTTTCACTTTCTGTAGGCGTTTCACCCTCTTCATTCTTTTCTTCTTCTATAGGATTGTTATCTTCTGCAGGATTTTCGATATCTTCGGTGTTTTCTTCTTCACTCGATTCTTCTTCTGAAGGCGATTCATCTGGTACTGCATTTTCCTGACCAATTACTGTGCCAGCCAAAGCAAATGCCCCCGCAGGAAATTCCGATGCAGAAAACACCATAATAACTGCCAGCAGAAATGCAATACCCCTTTTAAAGCCTCTCTTTTTCATAACTCACCACCTCTATGAAACTAAGTATTCGTGGTCTTATCTCCTTCATCTTTTTTCCTCACAAACCAAGGTATAATTTCCCACAAGCCAAACAAAATAAGAATAAGGCTTATAAGTAAAATCATATTCCACGGCTGCTGAAGACTTAATAAAAGAGAGCCAAGACCGTTAATCCACAATACGGCAACCCCGATTATCTGTGTTTCCTTAACAGGATTTTTATCTTCTATATTATTGGCGTCGCCTTTCGTAATAAATGAGTATCCATTCGTGTTATTCTTTTCTACTACTCTGTGTGTTAAAATAACATTATCACTTATTTCATAAGTGATAATATCTCCTGTTTCTATATTTTCGGGAGCCTTATCTTTTACAATTATGAAGCTTCCTGCGTCAAAAGTTGGGCTCATGCTTCCTGTTAGAACGATAAAGCTTCTAAATCCAAAAATAGATTTGTCATATTTTGATAAAATAGAGCTCAGAAGAAGAGCAACGCATATAACGAAAAACACAGCCGTAACAATATCAAGAAATATTTTCACAGGGCTTTTTCTTCTGTTTTTTTCTTCTGATTTCATATTTTCATTCATACATATCCTCTTTTCAGCTTGATAAAACAATTGAATTTTATTGCTTAAGAGTTTGCTATACACCTATAGTATCAAAATCCGCTTTCAATTCTCACACAGGATTCAATCTTTTCAATAACATTTCGCACTTATTTCAGCTTCATATAAAAATTTATGGCCATTCAATCATGTGTTAGCTAAAGACAATACATCTATAAATCCGAATATTAGAATAAATAAGGAAGTCCATACCATTTTCTTGAAATTTTTTTGTATAAATGTAAAGCATTCTGCGCTTTTAAAGCAATTATTTTGTGAATTTACATAAAATCCTCCGCAAAAAAATGCAGTATCCATATACTGCATTTCGCACTCAAAAACCTTACATTTAAAAATCATCCTATGGTAGTGGTAGGATATACGTTAATATTTAATTTAACTTCTTCTTCTTTAAAAAGCTTGCTTATTCTTTCGATAATTCTTAATTTAACAATTGGCACTGCGTCATAATTAACTCTGTAAAGCATAAGAATAAAATTTAAGCCATCTATTACGGCATAAACATCGTTTTTTCTTAAAGAACCTTGGAATAAAGACGCAATGCTTTCTTCGGGAATATAATCTATATTGCCTGTAATTTCTACTTTGAGCATGGTATATATCGGGTTTTCAGGCCTTAGCCTTTCGGCAATTCTTTCTTCTATGATTCTGTCGAGATCCTCTCTGCTCAAAACTAAACTGCCTGTTTTCTGGAAAGCATAGTCTGTTTCTTCTTTTTCTTCCTTCTTGAAAAGGTCTGTTATGCTTCTTCCAGGGGTTATCCCCAGCACCTCATTCATTTTAACACTAATATAATCAAAATGTCTTTTCGCATGGCTTCTGTTATTGGACCTTATGAGCGTTTTCAGAAATATCAGATTAACATCCTCATCGATATCATCTATTGTAAAAAGGGCTTCACATAGCCGTATGATTTCACTGTCAAATATTTTTCCGTCATAAAGCTTATTTAAAAGAATCGTTATGGAAGCAGAATAAAGCTGCCTGTAAAAATTCCTTTTTCTTAAAACAAGATATTCATTGTAGAAGCCTGCCATGTATTCGCCTTCATAAATATCCCTTAACTTATCTGCAATAAGGATAAGCTTATTACAATCGTCCTCTTCTTTTATTTCTTTAGTAATATCTTCAAAAATGTTCTCATCAAGAATTACTCCCTTTAAAAAATCCAGCCTGTAATCGCCTTTTACATTTGTGATTGAAAGATTGGGAGAAAAGTCCTTTCCGAAATAATTTTCACCGGATAAAAAGTTCTTAATTCTGTATACATATGTTTGAAGCACCTTTTTATAGTCCGTATAATCATTTTCGGGCCATATATCCTCTATTATTTTTACGGGATTGATGGCTTTTCCGTTATTCAGCACAAGATATTGAAGTATGGCTTCAAGCTTTGCCTGATTTCTCTTTTTTATAAATATTGTTTTGCCTGAATATTTAATATCGAAGTTTCCAAAGGTCTTTATGTATAAATTCTCGTATTTTTCTTTAGACATAAAAACTGCCCCCTAAAAATATTTACCCTGTGGAATGGATAGGATCCTTAATATTCATAGTATTTGTTTTTACTGTTCTTTTTATAAATTTATTTTATTTATAGCAACCTAATTAAATAACTCAGAAATTTGTTTTAGCATTATTTAATTAACAGCAATTTGAAAAACAGCCAATAACCTGATATTTATCTGATTTAAGCAAATTACTGTAATATATTATTATTTTTAGTTTATTAAATTACGATTTTTAATTATAGCCTAAGTCTTTTATTTATAGGCTTTATATATCAGAGTAAAAATGTTATAATACATACGAATTTTAAACAGGTTACACTTATAGTAAAATAATTTGATTACAGTAACAAAAACCGTATATTTGAATGGCTTCATATAAGCGCTTCTATTATATGAAGCCGTTTATGAAAAATAGATTTTTGTTCCTGCCTTAAAAGCTGTTTTACTATATATGCCGGTTTGATTATATAAAGCAGATAGCTTCTCCTGCTTCATATGACTTACGGTTTTTTGATGATTTGAGTATAAATACGGGAGGATTTACCAATGAAAAATAAGGTTTTAGTAGTTGAAACAGGCGGCACCTTTGCTACAAGCTCTATTTCATCAATCCGCACTTTAAGCAATTACGACAATTCAAAGCAGGTATACCAATACGGCAGAGTTTTAGAAAGAGTAGAAGACCATAATATTGAATTTGAAATTATAAGGCCTATATTTACTTTAAGCGAAAATTTAAACATGGAGCTTTTAAACACTTTTCTCGATGCTATGTATAAGGTAGATTTCAGCAAATATAAGGGCGTAATTATTACCCACGGCACAGATACTCTCGCATATACGGCAAATATAATAAGCCTTTTGTTCTCATGTAAAAAAGTCCCTATTATTTTCGTATCAAGTAACCACCCTCTTGACCTTCCTCAGTCAAATGGCGTGGATAATTTTGCCGCTGCTCTGGATTTTATATTCAGCGTAAATGTTCAGGGCGTATATGTAATTTATAAAAATCATGAAGGAAAGGTTGAAGTACATCTCGGTTCAAGAGTAAAGCAGATGGATCAGGTGGTAGACAACTATGACAGCTTTAAGAATGTTTATTTCGGAAGAATCGTGAACAGGGTTTTTGTTTACAATAATGACCCCCTTAATCCCACAGCAGAAGAAATAAATGCCTTGGAATGCCCTTATAAAGATAAGGTCATTAAGCTTAATAAGCGAGTTATCCTCATATACCCCTATGTGGGAATGCGGCATGATTTTTATAATTTCAGCAACAACATTGATGCCGTTGTTTACGGGGTATACCATTCAGGAACATTTTTCACCGAAAAAAACTATCCCGACAATTCAATCAATAAGCTGATAGATAAACTTGCAGAGAACAATATTCCTTTGTTTATTGCGGAAATAAGCTCTCAAGGCGACCATTATGAATCCGTTACGAATCTTGCCTCCGACTGCAATGTAAACCTTGCCTATGATATCTCTTTTGAAAACTTATATGCAAAAGTCCTTATAGGCCTTGAACTATGCGAAAATGCAAAGGACATTAACAACTTCATAAACGGCACTAATATTTTCTTTGAAAAAATAGTTTAGTTTAACACAAATAGAAGCTTAATTTATAAAACAAATTCAAATGTAATATAAATATAATATTATGTCCATGCAAATTATGGTATCATATTTGTAAACTAATTCATTTATATAATTAGTTTTTATCAACGAAATTCAGATTGCAAAGCAATCTGAACGTCACTCACTAAGTTCACAGAGCATCTTTAAAACACATCTGCCGTTCTCTGAGCTCATGCCTTTTTATACTACTCNNAGTTCACAGAGCATCTTTAAATCACAGCTGCTCTGTTCTCTAAGTTCGTGACTTTTTGTATTAATAAAATCCAGTAAAATTGAAAATTGTAATTAAAAATATCTTTACATATGTTATGTTAATTTGATTACAATTATCAAAAACAAAGGAGATGTTGAATTATGAAGAGACTTGCAGCGGCAGTGTTAACCCTGGCCCTTATTCTCACAGGCACCTTTTCTTATACCGCATTCGCCTACAGCTTAAATTGGCCTGATGCTTTTACGAAATATCTTGACGATGAATTGTCAAAAATTCAAGAGCAAAAATCGAATTACACAAGCTTTGCTCTCTATGATATTGAAAATGACGGCATACCAGAGCTTTTCTTAAAAGGCGGAAATGACGGCAAGGCCTATAAAATCGTAAGATTGAAAAATGGCGCCGCAGTTACTGAAAGGTCTTTTGTAGGCGGAAGCGCTTTCTACAGAAACCTCGATACAGAAGGTTTTGTGATTTCCTACACAAATACATCAGGCATGTACTATGTAGTCTATGATCAGGAGAAGGGCCTGAACCAATCTGATGAAATATTCAAAACAAGAAGATACAAAACAGAAGATATGGACGATTGGGATTCCTTATATTTCTTCTATAACAAAGAAGTAACAAAGGAGCAATACGATAAGCTTCAGACAGAAATTTTAGATATGGTAAGCATAAGCTTCTCCGCCATAAACAAAGAAAATATCAACGAAGTATATGCAGGCGTATTTCCTGCAGGAAAAAGCCCGGACTTTAAAGGCGCCTTATCAGGAAGCTCAAACTTAAGCTTTAATTCTGTTACCTTCCCTAACGGAGAAAGTCAGAACATCGAAAGCCAGGGAACAAGATACGTATACGGCCTTCTTATGATAAACGGAGATTTAATATCCGGTAGNNGTCTACCCTGTTAATCTTGAAGGAACAACTCTCGTACCTGTAAGAGTCGTAAGCGAAAATCTGAACGCAGAGGTTTCATGGAATCCTGCTATGAAGAAGGTCGCCATTGAAGGAAGCGCGAAAATCGAAATGTACATAGGCGATTCAGAGGCCACTGTAGACGGTCAAAGCGTAACATTACATGTTCCTGCCCAGATCATAAATGATTCTACTTATGTTCCCATAAGATTTGTTGCAGAAAACCTCAATACAGATGTTTACTTTAAAGAAGGAAACGACCCCTTTATCCCTATAATAAACGTTGAAAGCAAAGGCTCAAAATCAACTATAGATGAAAGCCAGGCCCTTGCAAAAGCATCTTCTTTCTTCGATAATATCGAATGGGTTCCAAACCAGATGGTATTTACAAGAAGCTATATGGAAAAAAACCTTGCTTTTAAAAGCGAAGGTCTTGTTCTCGGAAGATACTGGTCAATCGTTTTAGAT
>DMJQ01000053.1:5877-13779 GCA_003457065.1 Clostridiales bacterium | reverse complement strand
CCGGAAAAACAGAGAATGAAATAATTAAGGAAGCATTAAAAAATATTAACAGGCAGGTGTAGTAATGTTTGAAAGAGAAAATGAAATAGTTGCCAGCACCGTAAACAACGGGGAGGAAGAACTGGAACTCACCCTGCGGCCTCAAAAGCTTTCTCAGTATATTGGGCAAACCAAAGTAAAGGAAGTCCTGAATATTTTTATAGAGTCTGCGAAAATGAGGGAACAGCCTTTGGACCACGTGCTTCTTTCCGGTCCTCCGGGTCTCGGCAAGACTACTCTTGCCAACATAATTTCAAATGAAATGGGAGTCAATATAAGGGTAACATCAGGCCCGGCGATTGAAAGGCCGGGGGATCTGGCAGCCATATTGACAAATTTAAATGAAAATGATGTTCTTTTCATAGATGAAATACACAGAATAAACAAAAACGTCGAAGAAATACTGTATCCGGCACTGGAAGACTTTGCACTTGATATTATAATAGGCAAGGGTCCTTCAGCCAGATCCATAAGGCTTGACCTGCCTAAATTTACGCTGATAGGTGCCACTACAAGGTCAGGGATGCTTGCTTCACCTTTGAGGGACAGGTTTGGAGTAATGTGTAACCTGGATTTTTACAATGTTGAAGACTTAAAGGAAATTGTTCTTAGGTCGGCCGGCATAATAAATATTGAAATTAATGAAAACGGAGCACAAGAAATCGCAAGGCGGTCAAGAGGAACACCGAGGATTGCCAACAGGCTTTTAAAACGTGTGAGAGATTTTGCCATAGTTAAAAGCGACGGCGTAATAGATACGGTTACGGCAGACAATGCACTGAAGATGCTTGAGATAGACGAAAAAGGATTAGACAAGCTGGACAGAAGAATCTTAAATACAATTATTGATTTTTACAAGGGAGGACCGGTAGGACTTGATACGCTGGCAGCTTCCATAGGTGAAGAAAAAGGTACGATAGAGGATGTTTATGAACCGTACCTGCTGCAAATAGGATATTTGAATCGTACACCCCGCGGCAGGGTTGTTACTGAGCTTGGTTACAGGCATGTTAATAAAATAAGGAAAAACAAAAATCAAATTACTATTGATTTAGAGGGGTAACAAACATGAGAAAGCTTATATATAAAATNNAATTGGAGAAAGATTATGATGCGGATTTTTATCCTCAACTAAGCAGTGAAGGGTACAGGATATACGGCGGATACTACACTAATAGCGGTGACGCGGAAGGTCTCCTTGACGAATTGAGCGGAGGAGGCTATAATGGCAGGACGGCAAATACAGAAATGAAAAATATCATAGTTTATGACGACTACGATAATGCTGTTTTTATGTACAGCAACGATTTGAACTTATACTTTTCTTCATACAATGACAGAGAATCATGTGAAATGATTAAAATTGACGGAAAGCCATACAGAGGATACATGGGATTTAAAATAATTGAAAGTTCCAAACTTATTTCCATAAATTACGTGGATTTGGAAAGCTATCTTTACGGTGTTGTTCCAAACGAGATTTCTGCTTCATGGGGCATGGAGTCACTAAAAGCTCAGGCTGTTTCGGCAAGGACATATGCTGTGTACTTCCTTAATCCGTATGCTTCCAACGGCTATGATCTGGAGGATAATCAGAACAGCCAGGTATACAGAGGAGTTATTTCGGAAAAAGATTCGACCAATAAAGCTGTAGATGATACAAGAGGTGAAATGATTTATTACGACGGAAAACTGATTCAGGCGTTTTATCATTCGACCAGCGGCGGCAGCACCGAAAATTCAGAAAATGTGTGGTGGGCAAAGCTTCCGTACCTGGTAGGCGTTGAAGATGAATATTCAAACAGATCCGGTTCGCCGTACAGCGAATGGCAGAAAGCCTACACAATGGGAGAAATAGTTAAAAAACTACGTGATGACGGCCACAATGTAAATGAGCTTTACAGCATAGCAATAACCAAGGTTTCGGAAAATAACAGAGTTATGGAGTGTATATTTTCGACTGATATTGGAGAAATTGCATATCAGAAGGAAGATGCACGTCTTGTTCTGGGACTTATGAGTTCCTGGTTTACTATCGGAAACGGCAGTGTATTTTATTTTACCAATGAATATACATTTAGCAAAAAAGATAATTCAGAAGAAAACAAAAATGATTATGTTCCTTCCGGAGGAGGAGTGCTGGATTCAATTACCGAAACAGATAATATTGATAACGCAGGCAATACTGAAAGTTCTGAAAACGGAAACAACAAACTGAGTTCAGGAAACGTGAGCGGAAAGTATGCGATTACGGATTCCGGAATAAAGAAGATTGAACAGGAAAAAATTGCGGCTGTCAGCAAAAATGGAGTTTCAACACTTGCCACAAACGCTAACGCCTCGGAATATAATTTCGAGGGCAGAGGTTGGGGACATGGTATCGGAATGAGCCAGTACGGAGCCAAACAAATGGCGGCCGAAGGATTTTCATACGATGAAATATTAAGACATTATTATACTGGAGTAACGATTAAATGATTAACGAATTTAAAACAAGTGACTTTTACTATGACTTACCGGAAGAACTTATTGCACAGACGCCGATAAAAGAAAGAGATCATTCGAGGCTTCTCGTTCTTGATAAGAAAACAGGTGAGATTGAGCACAGACATTTTTATGATGTGCTGGAATATTTAAATAAGGGAGACTGCCTTGTCATCAATGACACGAAGGTACTTCCCGCAAGGCTTTACGGAACCAAGAAGGATACAGGTGCTGTAATAGAAATACTGTTATTAAAAAGGCTTGATGCAAACAGATGGGAGACTCTGGTCAAACCGGGCAAAAAGGCAAGAACAGGTGCCGAAATAATATTTAAGGAAAATCTGCTTACAGGCAGAATAATCGATGTGGAAGAAGACGGAAACAGGATTATTGAGTTTGAATACAGCGGAATATTTGAAGAAATATTGGATCAGCTTGGAGAGATGCCGCTTCCGCCGTATATACACGAAAAACTTGATGATAAAAACAGGTATCAGACAATTTATGCAAAGCATCCTGGTTCGGCTGCAGCCCCGACAGCAGGGCTTCATTTCAACGACGAACTTTTGAAAAAAATTGAGGACAGCGGTGTAAACATTGCGAGACTCACACTTCATGTGGGACTTGGAACTTTCAGGCCGGTAAAGGCAGAATATATATCAGAGCATAAGATGCATTCTGAATATTATGAGCTTTCCGAAGTGGAAGCAGAAAAAATAAATGNNAAATAAATGCTGCCAAGAGAAACGGCGGTAGAGTAATTTCGGTGGGAACCACCAGCACCAGGACGCTGGAGACAATCGGTGGCGAAGATGGTTATGTTAGGGCTCAGAAAGGCTGGACGGACATTTTTATTTTTCCGGGATATAGGTACAAGGTTGTCGACAGCCTCATAACTAATTTCCATCTGCCCGAATCAACGCTTATAATGCTTGTAAGCGCTTTGGCATGCAAGGATAACATAATGAACGCATATAAAATTGCAGTTGAGAAAAAATACAGATTTTTCAGTTTTGGCGATGCCATGCTGATTAAATAGAGGGGGTGAAATATGTTCAAATTTGAATTATTAAAAGAATCAAAAGAGTGCAAGGCAAGGCTCGGCATCATACACACTAATCACGGAGATATTGAAACTCCAATATTTATGCCTGTGGGGACAAAAGCTACCGTTAAGGCAATGACGCCTGAAGAATTAAAAGCTCTTGAAGCACAGATAATTTTGGGAAACACATATCATTTATATTTACGACCGGGTCATGAACTTATAAAGGAAGCTGGAGGGCTTCACAAATTTATGAACTGGGATAGGCCCATTCTTACAGATAGCGGTGGATTTCAGGTTTTCAGCCTCGGTGATTTAAGAAAAATCAAGGAAGAGGGAGTAGAATTTCGTTCTCATATTGACGGCTCAAATCATTTTATAAGTCCGGAAAAGTCAATGGAAATCCAAACCTGTCTTGGCTCTGATATCATGATGGCATTTGATGAATGTGCTCCGTATCCGGCATCATATGAATACGTTGAAAAATCTATGCAAAGAACAACAAGATGGGCAAAAAGATGCAAGGAGTACCATAAAAATACCGAGAATCAGGCATTATTCGGCATTGTGCAGGGCGGGATGTACGAAGACCTGAGAAAGGAAAGTGTAAAGCAAATCACAGAACTTGATTTTCCGGGATATGCTGTTGGCGGACTCAGCGTAGGTGAGCCGAGGGAGTTAATGTGTGAAGTAATGGATTATACTGTGGAGCTTCTTCCGAGAGATAAGCCAAGATATCTGATGGGAGTCGGAACTCCGGATTATCTGTTTGAAGCGGTAGAAAGAGGCATAGATATGGCAGACTGCGTTTTGCCTACAAGAATGGCAAGACACGGAGCTTTCATGACAAGCAGAGGGCAGATTACGATAAAAAATGCAAAACACAGGCATGATTTCGGGCCGATAGATGAAAACTGTGGCTGCTATACATGCAGAAATTATTCAAGAGCGTATTTGAGGCACTTGTTCAGCGAAAATGAAATACTGGGAGCAAGGCTTGCGTCTATTCATAATTTATTTTTCTTGATTAATTTAATGAAACATATTAGAATGAGTATAATGGAAGATAATTTCATGAAGTTCAAGAAGGAATTTTATGAAAATTATGGATATTAAAAACATGAGGAGGAGTTATGCCACAACAATACAGCGGTATTATCATGATGGTCATCTTATTTGGATTGATGTATTTCATGATGATAAGACCACAGAAAAAGAAAGATAAAGAAATAAAACAAATGAGAGACAGCCTTGCTGTTGGTGATGAAATTATTACCATCGGCGGGATTCACGGAAAGGTTGTAAAAGTTAATGATGAAATAATAACACTGGAAATGGCTCATGCAAAACAAAGAATTGAATTTTCCAAATGGGCTGTGGGAAGTGTAGCTAAGAAGGGAAAAGAAAAAGCAGAAGTTAAGGAAACTGAAACAGAAACACCAACAGAAGATGAAGATAAATAATATGTGTATTCAAAGAAGAGAAACAGTTAAGCTGATTTCTCTTCTTTTTATATTATAGAAAATAATCTTGCCTATTAAGTCAAGGAGGGTTTGTATAAAAGAATTTATACGTTTAATTGATGATTTTAAAGTTTGAGAGAGGTAGAGCAAAAGAAAAGTGATTATTTTTGTTTTCAGCATTATGATCGCAGTCTCGNNTGGCGGTAACAACATTGGATAAAGAATTAAATTTGATAAAACTGCCCCCTCATGGTGAGGGGGCAGTGTGGATTATGCTTCTTTCTTGAATAGATGTTTGCCTGCCACAATGATTTCATGTGATAATAACGGAACCATTGACAGAAGAACCAGGTTGAACCATTCTCTCAGTGATAATTGGCTTGTTTCAAATACTTCAGTAAGGAACGGAATCTCAGTTACTGCTACCTGAAGAAACAGCCCGATTGTAAATGCAGCTATCATTGCCTTGTTATCAAGCATTTTCATTTTAAACAGCGATTTGTTGTAGTTTCTCATGCCTATTGCATGGAAAAGCTGTGAAATGCCTAAGGTAGTAAATGCATAAGTCTGAGCATGCATGATGATGTCTGTATCTTCCAGCATCGTCTTTATGTTTTCAAGTGAAACATGAATTCCTGCCGCATTAAGGTGTATAATCGGTGACCATAAGAATGCGCCGATGGTCAATGCCGCAATCATAAATCCGTTAAATACGGTAAATGTCATACCGCCGTGAGCAAACAGGCTTTCATCCGGATCTCTTGGTTTTGCATCCATTATATCTTTGTCTTTGGAGTCGACACCCAGCGCCAAAGCAGGCAGCGAGTCGGTAATCAGGTTAATCCAAAGAATGTGTATGGACTGAAGCGGTGATGCAAGGCCTGCAACAATTGCCGAGAACATTGAGATTACTTCTCCGAAGTTTGATGAAAGAAGGAACAGTACTNNCTGCCTTCGGCTACGGCTTTTTCGATTGTAGCGAAGTTGTCGTCCGTAAGAACCATATCGGCTGCACCCTTTGCAACGTCCGTGCCTGTTATTCCCATGGCAACACCTATATCAGCTGCCTTTAATGAAGGAGCGTCATTTACACCGTCGCCTGTCATTGAAACTATGCTCCCGTTAGCCTTGAATGCTTTAACTATCATTACCTTGTGCTCTGGAGAAACACGGGCAAATACTCTTAAATTATTTACTCTTTCATTTAACTGGTTCTGAGTCATTTCATTTAATTCACTGCCTGTGATGCACTGGCTTTCATTTTCTGCTATGCCTAAATCNNAAATCCTTGGCAATTGCGAGAGCCGTATCTCTGTGGTCTCCGGTAATCATAATCGTTGTAATGCCGGCAGATTTTAAAACTTTTACAGAGTCT
Organism: Clostridiales bacterium; assembly: GCA_003457065.1. Lineage (GTDB taxonomy): Bacteria > Bacillota > Clostridia > Tissierellales > Sedimentibacteraceae > Sedimentibacter. The sequence goes on along the minus strand of DMJQ01000053.1, from coordinate 7,373 downwards.
TCTGCTTCCGGTCTCGGCGGATCTATCATGCCTACAAGTCCAACAAATGTAAGATCTTCTTCATTTGCCGAATCATCGCCTTCTTTAATTCCCAAAGCTAAAACCCTCAACGCTCCCTGAGCCATTTCATGAGCTGCCTTATTGATATTCTTAATATGTTTATCTGTTATGTCAGTTACCTTACCATTTAAATAAATCTTTGTGCAGCGTCCGAGAAGTATATCCATGGCACCTTTTGTGTAGCTCATCACCTTGCCGTCAGCATCTTTATGAACAGTTGTCATGAGCTTTCGCGCCGAATCAAAGGACTGCTCGTTGATCCTTGGATTTGTTTGTTCAAGACCTTCTCTTGTAATATTGACAAGTGTTCCCATATCAAGCAGTGCCAATTCCGTAGGGTCGCCGATTCTTTCATTGTTTGCCGTGGAGGCATCGTTGCAAAGTACAAAGCCGTTCATGAAGACTGTGTTTTTATCGTAGCTAAGCTCTGTAACATCCTTAACCTGGTCGTCAAGATATACTTTTGTGACAGTCATTTTGTTTTGTGTCAGAGTTCCGGTTTTATCTGAACAGACAATACTTACCGCACCCAAAGTTTCGACGGCTGGGAGTTTTCGTACAATTGTGTTTACCTTGACCATTCTCTGAACACCTAATGCCAGCACTATTGTTACAACTGCCGTAAGGCCTTCCGGTATTGCGGCAACTGCCAGAGAGATGGCTGTAATAAACATTTCAATAGGATCTCTTTTTTGTAATACTGCAATGCCGAACATTGCGGCAATTATTACGATGGCAACAACTCCGAGAATTTTTCCCAGATCGTTGAGCCTTTTCTGAAGAGGCGTCAATTCTTCTTCACTTTCATTTAACATGGATGCAATTCTGCCTATTTCAGTATCCATGCCCGTGTAGGCAACTACACCTTCTCCTCGGCCGTAAGCAACGCTTGTTGATGAATATGCCATATTTATTCTGTCACCGATGCCGATTTCACCTTCGGCAATAAAGTCTGCATCTGTGTCGACTGGAACAGATTCACCTGTTAATGCGGATTCTTCTATTTTTAAATTGACTGATTGTATCAATCTTAAATCTGCAGGAATTATTCGCCCCGCTTCCAATATTACTATGTCTCCTACAACTAATTCGGATGCAGGTATTTCCATTACCTTACCGTTTCGCTTTACCATAGCAGTAGGGCTTGAAAGATTTTTTAAAGCTTCCAGTGCAGCTTCTGCTTTTGATTCTTGTACAACTCCTATTACCGCATTAATTACAACTATCAGCAAAATTATGATTGCATCAGTTACTTCGTTCAGGACGATGGATATAGCTGCTGCCGCAAACAATATGTAGATCATTATGTCCTTCAGCTGTGCCAAAAACATTTGAAATATTGTTTTGCCTTTTTTCTCTACCAGCGAATTAGGACCGTTTTGCTCTAACCGCTTTTTCGCTTCCTCCTGACTGAGACCGCTGTTTTGAACATTTAA
>DMJQ01000053.1:0-5867 GCA_003457065.1 Clostridiales bacterium | reverse complement strand
TTTTTATTCTGACAATATACATGTATTATTTTTCAAAACAGCCATCATTGGAAATTGCATACAGTTTTGTAGTGCCAATTTGCATGTTTTTGACTTCATTAATGTATTCGAAAAGTGTCCATGAAAGGGGATTAATCAGAGGAATTGAAATTTGGGCCGTATATTTTGCAATTGTGCTTTTAATGAAGGTTTTGTTCAGGTATCCTGCCGAAATAAGCATAATGCGTCAATTGCTGTATCTTCCCGTATCAATTCTCGGAGGAATCATAGGAGTAAATCTAAAGAATCGCCTTGTACAAAGGTAGCATATTTAAAATATATAAAAAAATGCTTTTAAATAATCTACAAAAATGCTATAATTTATAAAGTTTATAAGGAGGTTCATTTATGGTACATATTAAGACACTTAATAAAACAAAACTTACAGATAATATGAATGTAAAAGGATGCGGCGAATGCCAAACTTCATGTCAGTCTGCATGTAAGACTTCTTGTACAGTAGGAAATCAAAAGTGCGAGAATAAATAAATCTGTAGTGGCTTCGCCACTACTTTTTTATGAACCGTAAAATTGCTGAACCTTAAATTATTGGAGGAAAAAATGATACACCTGTTTAGTTTGGACAACATGTATTTTGTACTTGACACAAACAGCGGATTGGTACATGTTGCAGATGAAGTAGTATATGATTTATTAACCGACGAAAATTTCAAATGTAGTCATAAAGTTGCAGAAATCGAAAAAAAGCACGGGAAGAAAACAACTGAAGAAGCGGTTTCTGAAATTAATTATCTTATAGTAAACAATATGCTTTATACAGAAGACGTAAATCCTGTAAATAAAATCAAACCTGCGGTAAAGGCAATGTGCCTGAACATGACTCACGACTGTAATCTCAGATGTGAGTATTGTTTTGCTTCGCAGGGAAGCTACAATGGAGAAAGAGCTTTCTTAAGTTATGAAACAGGAAAAAAGGCATTAGAATTTCTTGTTAAAAATTCCGGAACAAGAAGAAATCTTGAAGTGGATTTTTTCGGCGGAGAACCGCTTATGAATTTTGAAACAATAAAAAAACTTGTGGAATACGGAAGGCCTTTAGAAAAGGAATATAACAAGCATTTCAGATTTACCGTAACCACTAACGGCGTACTGTTAGATGATGAAAAAATTGATTATATTAATGAAAATATGGACAATGTGGTTTTAAGCATAGATGGAAGAAAATCTGTCAACGACCGTATGCGCAAGACTGCCAATGAAAAGGGCAGCTATGATGTCATTGTAAATAATTTTAAAAATTTCGTATCCAAGAGAATGGACAAGGACTATTTTGCGAGAGGAACATTTACGGCTTACAATACAGATTTTTCCGAGGATGTTAAGCACATGAGAGAACTGGGATTTGACAAGATATCGGTTGAACCGGTTGTTGCGAAACCCGAAGAAAAGTATGCGCTGAAGGAAGAGCATCTGGATGTTTTAAAAAGCGAATATGAAAAACTCGCAAGATTCTATATAGATTCTTATAAAGACTCCGACAGGAGATTCCAGTTTTTCCATTTTAACATAGAGCTTGACGGGGGACCGTGTATTTATAAAAGATCCATTGGCTGCGGTGCCGGAACAGAGTATATTGCCGTAACGCCAACCGGGGATTTTTATCCGTGCCACCAGTTTGTGGGACAGGAAGAGTTTATAATCGGTAATGTGGATGACGGCATAACCAATGATGACGTGGTTAATAAATTCAGAAATGTATCAGTGAATGAAAAGCCTGTATGCAAGGATTGCTGGGCTAAGTATTACTGCAGCGGTGGCTGCCATGCCAATGCATATAATTTTAATAAGAATTTTGACACTCCTTACAGCGTCGGATGTGAATTAGAGAAAAAACGTATTGAATGTTCTGTCTATATTAAGGCAAAATTAAGCTAATAGCTGAAAGATTAATGTTTTAATTGTAAAAAACAGTGGTAAATATATACCGGAATATAGTATAATGTATTTATCGAAATTAGTTTAGTACAACAAGAGAGGAGTGTTAATATGCAAGTCGGTTTTATTGTGATTTTAATAATAGCAATTTTTGTTGCGATATTTGCTATTCAAAACGGTGCACCTGTTAATGTTGATTTGTTCTTTGCTACATTCAGGACACCTTTGGCTGTTGTAATGATGACCTGCATTATTATCGGGGCTATTATAGTCTTGGTTTTGGGAACTACAAGACAGTTTAAGAAAAGATCAGAGTCCAAAGAAATGAAAAATAAACTGAAAGCGCTTGAAGGCGATAAGCTCCTGGCAGACAATAACATTAAAACAATGGAAACGGAAATAAAGACATTAAAGGACAACAACAGCTCACTTTCGGTGAAAATTTCTGAGCTTGAGGAAAAAAACAAAACACAGGCAGAGACAATCGAAAAACTCAACAATGAGTTGGATTCACTCAAAGCAGTAACTGCTTCAGGCGAATCTAATAAGAATGAAGGTACCGGAATTAAAGTAGACGATGAAAAAAGTGAAGCTTAAAGTAAATGAATATGATAAGAAAGAAATAGATGAAATAAGCCGAAAATTCAATCTTTCAAACATATCCTCAAGGATACTTTTAAGCAGAAATTTAAGAACGTTTGAAGAAATCGAGGAGTTTTTAAATCCGGACTTCAAATATTTCGAAAGTGCCGAAGATTACAAAGATTTGCAAAAGGGATGCCGCAGAATTCTGGAAGCCATAAACAATAAAGAAAAAATCATTATTTACGGAGATTACGATGTGGACGGCGTAACTTCAATAAGCCAGTTTATGATGCTTTTGAGAAAGGCCGGAGCAGAGGCGGATTACTATGTTCCCGAAAGAGAAAGCGAAGGCTATGGCGTAAGTACGGATTTCATAGAGAAGCTGAAAAATAATTCTTTAAAAGCGGATTTGATAATAACCGGCGACTGCGGCATAGCGGAAATAGAAAAAGTAGGTCTGATAAACGATCTCGAAAAGGATGTCATAATTTTAGACCACCATCAGTGCAAGGAAGAACTGCCGCCTGCATATGCTGTTATAAATCCAAAACAAAAAGAATGCCCTTCGAAAAACAAGCAGTTATGTGCCGCAGGGCTGTCTTTTAAATTTTTGATTTATTTAAACAGATATTTAAAAATTGAAAATATTGAGGATGTGCTGCTGGAACTTGCATGCCTCGGAACAATTGCAGATATTGTTGATCTTATCGGAGATAACAGGATTATTGCAAAGAACGGGCTAAAGAAAATAAATAACACAAAAATCATAGGTTTAAAGAAGCTTATGGAGGTTTCAGGCATATGGGGCAAGGAAATTGAGTCATATCATATAGGCTTTATACTTGCACCGAGAATTAATGCGGCCGGAAGAATGGATACCGCGAAAAAAGCCGTTAAGCTGATGCTGACAAAGGATGAAGCCGAAGCGGAACTTTTGTCGCTGGAGCTTGAAAGCCTGAATTTACTCAGAAAGCAGGCAGAGGGTGTAATATTTGATGAGGCCGTAAAAAAAATTGAAACGGATTTTTTATACAAAAAAAACATCATTGTTGTATGCGGCGAAAACTGGCATGAAGGAGTGCTCGGCATAGTTGCTTCAAGACTTACGGAGAAATATGAAAAACCGTGCGTTGTTATTGCAGTCAGGGACGGTGTAGGCAAGGGCTCGGCAAGAAGCCTTGAATATATTGATATTTTTGAAGCATTTAAATCGGCAGATAAATATCTAAAAAAATACGGCGGACACAGGCTTGCAGCAGGATTGACAATACTTGAGAAAAACATCAATGTTTTTGCCGATGAGTTGAATAGTTACATTCACGAGGCATCCAGTGAAAATGACATTAAAGAAATCAAATCTGATGCTTTCGTAAAAGCATCAGAGATTAATTTCAAGCTGTACAACGAAGTCTGCAGATTTGAGCCGTTTGGCGCAGGAAACCCAAAGCCGGTGCTGGCTCTTTACGACGTTGATTTAAAAAGCATAAGAAAAGTAGGCAAAGGCGGAAATCACATCAGTTTTGTCCTTTCAAAAAACGGAACGGATATACCGGTTATAGGTTTCGGAAAAATAAACATGCTTGAAAAAGTACTTTCAAAACCTTCTTCGTATGCGGTTACGCTTTCCTTGAACGAATACAACGGAAAAAAAGACATACAGCTTATTTTGCAGAATGTTGAAGAAAATGAATCTTTTAACTATAAAATAGATGAAGAAAAGATGAAAATATTAAACTCAATCATAAATAAAACAAAGTCAAAGATAGTCAAGACTGACATATTTATGCTTGTGGAAAAGCTTAATAGAATATATAATACAAAGATAACGGCTGAAGAAATAGTATGTATGCTAAAAAAGGCAGACAATATACAATACGCATTAAAGAATGAAATGCTGTATATAAAAAAATGAGCCTTTCAAATTGGAGGAATTATGGACTTAAAAGAAACAATTCGTGTGATAGAAGGATTCCCGACTGAAGGAATAAGCTTCAAAGACATAACAACACTTTTGAAGGATCCGGAGGCATTAAGGGAATGCATTAATCAATTGGCTGAAAGATTTAAGGACATACAGGTTGACATGATAGTGGGGCCTGAATCAAGAGGTTTTATATTTGCTACTCCTCTTGCATACCTGCTCGGTACAGGATTTGTTCCCGTAAGAAAACCCGGAAAACTTCCTGCCGAAACGATAAGCTATGAATATAAACTGGAATACGGAACTGATAAGCTGGAAATGCACAAAGATTCAATTAAACCGGGGCAGAAGGTCATTATAGTTGATGATTTGCTGGCTACTGGAGGAACTATGTATGCGGCTGCCAAACTTGTTGAAAAACTGGGAGGCGAAGTTGCGGGACTGGGTTTTTTAATAGAGCTTAATGAATTAAACGGAAGAGAAAGACTTAAAGGATATAAAGTTGAATCATTAATTCAGTATTAAATGTTAATATTGAGCAAGTTAGGCAGTGAATNNTGAATAATTAGAAAAAGCTTTTATTGAAATTGAGCATGGCTGAATTTCTTCCTTAATTGTCCACTGCTTGTTGTTATAGGTGAAGATATGCTGGAAAATTTAATTAATCAAATAGAATCATATAATCCGAATGCGGATATTGCGGTAGTGGTCAAGGCATACAATTATGCCGAGATGGCTCACTCAAATGCTCAGAAAAGATTTTCGGGTGAAAGATATTTTATTCACCCTTATAATGTTGCGCTTATTTTAGCTGATTTACACGTTGATGTACAGACAATTGCAGCAGGTCTTCTCCATGATGTAGTTGAAGATACAGGTATCACATGTGATGATATAAAAAGAGAGTTCGGCGAGGAAATTGCCAACATGGTGGACGGTGTAACCAAGTTAAGCAAGGTTAAATACCGCAATAAAGAAGAGAGACAGGCGGAATCATTAAGAAAAATGATAATTGCCATGTCCAAAGATATCAGGGTGGTAATCATTAAACTTGCTGACCGGCTCCACAACATAAGAACGCTTCAGTATATGCCCGATGAGAAGCAGTATCAGAAAGCAATGGAGACTATCGAGATATACGCTCCGATAGCTAACCGCCTTGGTATTGCATCCATAAAGTGGGAGCTGGAAGACCTGAGTCTTAGATATATCGATCCTGAAGGATATGAAGACTTAGCTAAAAAGGTTCAGGAAAAAAGTGAAAAGAGAAAAGATTACATTTTACACATCATCTCGGTAATATCCGAAAAGTTGAATGAAGCGGGAATACATGCCGAAATAAAGGGAAGACCCAAAAGCCTGTATTCCATTTATAAAAAAATGTATTTTAAGCACAGAACATTTGAGCAGATATACGACTTGATTG
>DMJQ01000051.1 GCA_003457065.1 Clostridiales bacterium | reverse complement strand
TCCTTTATTAATTTTTACTAATTTCGCGGATTTATATGTAATCTTATGAATAAAAACTAAGAGGTAATGCTATTTTACCAGCACTTCATATTCTCTTTTATTGAAAACGGTGTATTGAAATTTGTTAGTTCAAACCCGCCGTTAGGCAATGCTGTTTGTTTTGGTGCAGAGGTTTAGCCGTCGAAACAACTGTTTTTTTTATTACCATTGAATACAACACAAAACCTAATTCATAATCAGGTTATTCAAAATTTCATTGTAGCGTTTTGTTGCTAACTCACTTGGTTTCCCCTTTTTACAGAATGACAACTTAGCCAACTTAGGAACAACACGTTCTACAATGAGTTGTCCATTTACTGTCTTGCTTTTCAATAATTCAAATGCTTCAAGAAATCGGCTGTCATTTATTGCTTTCTTGTAGAAAGATAAAACGTAAACATATTCAAAAAGGTTATAATTTCGAAATGGATATTCTACTTGCATAAAAAGAGTTCCAATTCCGTAATGGCATGGCCCGATGGGTAATTTTATCGTCCAATGCCGGAGTAAAAATTCAACCGCTTTTTCAAGCGCAGGTTCCCCGTTGAAGCCATCTGTATATCGAAACGCGTCAAGTGCAATAAGTGTTGGATTAGGATTTGAATATTCAGTTTCTGGCCCGCGTCCAAAAGAGAATTTATTACACCGCCATCCTCCATCCGGGTATTGAGTGTCCAAAAGATGTTTGAAAGTTTGCGCCAGCCTCTTGTCTTTTGCATGCCCCATATAACAAAGCGTTTGTGCTACTGCAATCGTTTGGCATGGATAGATGCTCCNNTAAAAAGTAAATTGGCTGTTTCTTTCATAACCGGATCATCAGGAGATATTCCTAATTCCAGCAAATACAAAGGGCATTCTATTGTTGTAAATGGAGCTCCTTTTAGTAAACGCTTATCAGGTGTAGCCCAAAAGTCTGCACCATTATCGTGACGATGCGACAGAATAATATCAACATCCGATAAATATTTATTTTTTGTTGTCACACTTCCTCCTCAATGTAAAAACATCTTAAAATGTATTTTTGCGATAAAATATGACAGCTAATAATCATATTTCGTATAGCTTTTTGTTTCTTCCAGAAAAATTTTCATTTTAGCTCGGGGATATAATCTCACAGTATTTTTTCCTTTTCTTTAGATTATGCTCATAAATTTAGCTCGATAAAGCAATGATATTCTCCAAAGAGTCTTTCCAATCAGAGTTGTTGATTTTTAGATGTTTTCCGCTAAACTGATTCGTAACGGAGATATACTCGTTTCCGATGCAGTCTATCGTTAAAAAATCCTGTTGATTATTATAATCAATTTGAATGATATACATATCTTTATCATCAAAGTAAACCACTGAGGATAAGTCTCTGGTAAACGATGAGTTTAGCAGCAGTGTTTTGAGCATTTCTATTTGTTCCGCATTCAGGCTGTACTCTTGTTTGTCTTCATCAAGATGGTAGCGTTTTGTGATTGTCACGGAACATATTGACGAAATATCAGACACACCGTCAATCTCGCTCCCTGTCACATGGAAATACGAATAAATACAACTCACAATCAAAAAAACTGCCACCATATTTATAATTATTTTGTACCCCTTATTCATATTATATTCTCCTTTACCAAATATAAATAATCCTCAAATTCCTATCTATCTTTGTATTATATAAATAATCCATAGTTAAAAAATGCTTTATAAATCGGAATTTACCTTACGGTATCACGGAATTCTTCTAATATTTCTTTGTGAGCGGGAATATACTTTTCACTTTCAATAAATTTCTATTGCTTATATCCCATTTTTTCGGTCAGCAACTTTTCCTTATTGGAACGATTGTCATCCATTAAAAAACTTGCCCATTCGAAATCAACCTTATCAATGTTTTCTTGCCAATATATGAGACGCTGACAGTAGTAATTGATTTTTTCATGAACTTGCTTCTGATATTCGCCTTTCCCAAACTTGAGAACAAGAGATGTTAACTCATAAAATGGAAGCCCTAAAGCATGGGTTTCAACATGCACGGTAGCGCCAGCATGACCAATCGCATGGCACAATGCGCCATATATTCTATCATCAATTTCCTTCGCAACAGCGTGGACATCCAAAATTGCCCGTTTCGCAGCAGGCATCTTGATTTTGCCTCTCGACCAAGCTTCGCAAAGCTTTAATGCAGTTCTTGGTCTTAACTCATATGGATAGTTTTCTTCAAACTGCGCAAGGGGAACTTTAGCGCAATCCAACGCCCACATAACGAGCGTACGATGCTTTTGCTGTTCTATCTGCATCTTAAGCTCCTGCAAACATTCACTGTCACGAGAAAACAATATCTTATTCTTTTTCTTTAATTTCTGTTCAACATCAGAAAACATAGTAAACACCTCCATATAATCAACCTGTGGTTTATAACTATCCGATAAATTCCTATTTATCTTCGTAAAGTATTTCTGCATCTGTACCCTGCCGCTACTTATTTCTATATATCTTACCATATTTAGTTAAATTTATCTACAATATAAACAGTGCTCTGCTTCAGCCACATCACTGATTGCCTCAGTAAATTTTTTGTGTTCTTAACCTTTTATCACTTAATTTACCTAAAATTTTGTATAGTAGGCTGTACAGCATATACGTAATATTTTTCAAAAATTATTTTTAGTTTGTTTTATAAATATTATTAAACTAAATAATTAGTGAGCCCGACACGGGTGACTCGGGAATGTTTCGGTTCACCCGTGTCTCAAAAAAAGACAAATGAAACGTCCCCGCGTCTGCCCGCGTCTGAAAAAAATGAAATTGAAATGTACAACAAAGCTCATATTACAGTGATGTCAGGTTGCCTAAAATTTATGGATAAGAAGCTACTAAACATCTATAAATTCCCTCTGAAAACATAGCGTACACAGATCCTGTGACTTTATTATAATAAAAAGAAAACCTATCATACAACTGTTTTTTATAATATATCTCGACTTTCACCGATAACTTTACGCTCATGTCGGCACACATAAAAAGCTTTCAAAATGTCGGCATCTTTTCTTTTAGGTTTCTTATTTGAGCCATAATGTGTATAATGTGAGAATGAATAAAATTTATATTTGTAGAGGTGCGATATGACAAATGAATTGATTATCATAAGACCTTTTTTTGAATTAAAAGAAGCCATTTTTAGAATATAGACAGGAATTTTTTGACTTCGGGGAAACTCAGATAAGTGGAAGTTGTGGCATAGCCAGAGCTAATAATTTTGATGAATGGCTCGAACTTGTTCTTTCAATTAAAAAAGATAAACTGAGAAATAATGTCCATGCAAGTACATTTTTTTCTGTCAGAAAAACTGATAATAAAATCATTGGAAGTATACAGCTACGCCACTTACTAACTCCTGAATTAGAAAAGCATGGTGGGCATATAGGTTATGGAATTCGCCCATCGGAACGAAGAAAAGGTTATGGGAAACAGCAACTTTTACTTGCTTTAAATGAAGCATATAATTGTGATAAAGATAATGTTCCTTCAATGAAAACTGCAATTAGTTGTGGCGGCATATTAACTTGTGAAAATATTTATGAAGGTAAAACTCAGCAAATCTATTGGATTGACCTATGCTAATAAGCATTTTCTTCATTATAATTGTACTATTACTGATAAATGTTTAGCGCGCATAGAAGTAAAACCATTGAACGGGTTTTTTCGGATGCTAAAGAACTTCATGGCATGCGCTATGCAAAACACAGAGGTTTTTCAAGAGTTAAATTGGAATTGAACCTCTTATTTGCGTACACAAATTTAAAAAAGCTGGTGAATAGATTGTGAAAGAAAAGTCTGTCCCACTTTACTTTGGCGACTATTTTCATTAGTTTTTGAGATTCCAAAGAAAATATGTTATAAATTTGAAATAGCGTCTTGATTTAGGTGAATCAAAAAGTCACTTGTCGAAATTCTGAAAGAAAGAGCAACGTTCCTCCCTTTTCAAATATTAAATTGTCTGTCATACAATATGACTCTTTAAGAGTAAAGTTATAACTATTATCACTTCTTATTAATAATGGCATCAAAATCCAAACTGTAGCATTTATATAAATGTATTTTTCTAATAATTAGCGAAGTAATTTTACTTAGATTGGATTTTTGAGAAATACTATGGATAATACAACTTTAATAGGAGGATTATATGATCGGTATTTTTTTTGCATTGATGGCTGGATTGTTAATGAGTGTTCAAGGTGTTTTTAATACTCGTGTAATGGATTCATCGAATATGTGGGCTACAAATAGCTGGGTTCAATTAACAGCTTTTGCTATAAGTATAAGCATGTGGTATTTTACCGGCCGGGAGAATTTACTTTCGGTGTTTAATGTCAGGAATAAATTATACTTACTTGGTGGTATTATCGGTGCATTTATTACATTCACCGTTATTAAAAGCATATCAGATTTAGGACCTATATATGCTACAATGCTAATTTTATTGGCACAGCTTGTAGTTTCCTGTATAATTGAAGTTTTTGGATTGTTCGGTACTGACAAGATGTGTTTTGAATGGAGGAAACTAATTGGTGTAGCTCTAATGATAGCAGGAATTGTTATTTTTAAGAAGTAGAATTTGACCGCATCAAAAAATTGCTCAAGCTTGAGGAGTTTTTCACATTGAATTTATTGTGGTTTGAGCGGAGACCGTTTCAAGTATGGTATTAATAATGGACATAGGGAGTATAATTTATTCCATGGCTACTGCACTCCTCACTTATCAGTGTTACTAACTGCTTTTCTTTTTCGTTCAACTGTGTCATGGTTTCTTTCTCCTTTTATTTTCCTTTTGAATAGCATTACTATTTACACAGTTGGATATACAGTCTTATTGAAACCATATTAAACATTAGTATATAGCATGATTCTAATAAGGTTAAACTTAAAAAACTGATAATTGATCTAAAAATCATATTATCAGTTTTTTAAAATAAAATTTCATGACGATAAAGTAGCATAATATCGCAATATCTCATGAAACGTATTCAATAAGTTTCTAATTTCTATAATACCCAAATGTTAAGTGCAGTAGTTTGAGGAGGTATACTTGCTGTCATAAAATCTGCATGCTCAACTCTAATCATCTGTCCAGGTCTTAAATCTCTGAAACTTATTCTATTTCCCCTCCTATTAAAAATATTTGTCATATTATTTACTACAAAACGCATTTGACTCATTATGTCATTTGGATTACCTGTTACAAGAAAATTATTTCTTGTATCAATTTCCATAATTCTATCCTCAACTACATTAGGAAAATTAGGTAATGGATTTATCTCTTCTCTTACTACAGTTATCATAAATGCTCTTGATTGTGGAGGTATACTTCTTGTCATTACAGCTGAAAAACTTGCATCTACAACATTCCCTACCGTCAAATCTCTAACGCTAATTCTTCGTCCTTGTCTGTTTCTTATAATTGTATTTCTGTCAACCACCAATGTTACAAGTTCCGTAAGAATTATGTTAAAATCACGTACTCTATATGAAATTGTTACAAAACTTGTTCTATTATCATGAAATATTTCTTCTATTACAGCATCATTTACATTTATTACTGCATTATTAGGACTTATTACCGGATTATTCACCCATCTAATTAAATCAATAAAATTAATCATTTAATTTCCTCACTTTTCAAATTAATATATTCGTATATAAACAATATATTCTCTAAATTATATATTGTTCTAAACAATAATTTGCTTGAAGTAATTAATTTTTGTTGTTTAAATATCTATAAGTTAATGGTTGTACCAGACACCATCATTAACTTTAAAATACAAAAGCTTCTCAATTTTAAGGAGTTGCTGTTTGACAGGTAATGGATTCATCAAATATGTGAGCTACAAATAGCTGGGTTCAATTAACAGCTTTTGCTTAAATATAAGCATATGGTATTTTGCCTGCCGGGAGAATTTACTTTCGGTGTTTAATGTCAGGAATAAATTATACTTACTTGGTGGTATTATCGGTGCACATAAAAAACTCCTCAAATTGAGGAGTTTTACATAGATCTTATTATTATTTGAGTAAATACCGTTTCAAGTATTGTAACGGACATGAATAAGATAAACTATTGAAAGCCTGCTTTATTGGGTTATAATTTACCAAGGCCTTGCAAATACAGTATGTTTAATATGATACCATTTGCCTTCCACCAATTTTTACTAACAGACCACTCTTCTGAATAATTGTTCCAACCCCAGGGAATACTCCATGATCCATCGTCAAGCTGTGTTTTTATGATATATTCGCATTCATATTCGGCAATATCTTTGTTTTCTGTATAGAAAATGCTGTCCTTCGTGTTAAAAAACTGTGACGGCTTGCAGATGTATAGTGTTTCCCAATCTGCTGTGTTATGGGTTATACTGTTTTTCACTTGTTCAAGTAATTCAGCTCTTAAAGCCGGTAATTCAATGATGTCATTTTCCCCAGTTTCTTCTATATATTGCATGAGTCTAATGTAGCAGGCTGTTGTATGCATGTCATTTTGTCTTTTGCCGGATATTAATTGCTCAAAAGCTTCCTTCACAATACGACAACCAATTTTATAAAATTTGCTATTTTTGTCTGCAAAACGGATAATAAATCCTGCAAGGCAAGCCGTTGGGTTATAATCATTATGGCAAGTACTGTCGCTTTCGGTATGCCACCATGGAGCGTGAGGATAATTGTTATTGCTTTTTATTGTATTGTACCAAAACTTTCCGTCGAAATCGCTACCACTTTCAAGATAATACAAGATCCCTTTGATAATCGGGTGTGTGTTATCGATAAAACCAATCTCACGCAGTATTTCTATTGCAGTCCAGGTTTGAATTGGAGCAGAGTTTGGATTCCAAGCATCAGGTTCAAGTGCATGACCAAACCCGCCATCCGTATTTTGATAATATGCCAAAGTATTTAGTACAGCATTTTTGCTCCCATTTTCAAAATGATACTGCCACCGTGCCAAATCGAGCGGTCTTGCATTACGATAAATAAATTTTCTTGCCTTTTGATATATTTTATTCATACCATCACCTTCTTAGAAAGAATCCTTATCAATAATTTCCCATATTAATTTCAGATTTTCACCCTCATAATCATGAACAATACAATTTCTTAAGCTCTTCATTTTAAACCATGGAATATTGGGATATTCAGTTATATATTCTTTATCAAGTTTATTGGTTAGTTCACCAATTTGACTCAAATTAAACACGCATGCTTCTTACTGTTACTTTGAAATTCATCATAGGTAATATTACTTGTATATTTTAATACAGAGTCAATATAATTAATTATCTTTTGAATAATTTTCTGATTTTTCATATATTACCGTTCCTCCGCTTTCAATCTCTTGGGTTAATAAAGAATCAGGTTCTATATGTGACTTATCAATTAAGTCTATATCTTTACCTAAAGCATCGGAAAGGTTTTCAAGCAATCCAACAAAGTCCAAGCCCTTTAACTTCCCTTTTGTATCAATGTATAAGTCTATGTCACTGTTCTTAGAAGCTTTACCTTTAGCATATGATCCGAATAATATCGCTTTACTTACCGGATTATTGCTTCTTTTATCTTTTCAATTGAAATAGTATCAGAACTCATGGTATCAACCTCCTTATTAAGGCTTCTCCTAACTTTCAAACTTATTTAGGTTATTATATACTATTTTCTAATTTTTAGCAATTAAAAACAAGCCCGCATTTACTAACATTGAACAGGTTTGTCTTTTGTGTTATTTGCTCAATATGAAAAAACATGATAACGCAAGACAGTCTAATCTGCCTATTTGATCGGCATGTATAAAAAAAGAGCCGATACATGCGAGTATTACATTACCTCACAAGTTATCGGCTCTGCGTCTTAGCGTCTGGCTCTTTGATAACTGACATATTTAATTGTGTTATATTTATTAGTGTTTCCTGTTTGCATTTTGGACAGAACAGCGGAAAGTTTTTCAGCTCTGTGTCTTCCCGTATTTGTAATCTTGTCTTATTTTTACAAACAGGACCCATTGAACTTTTATCATATATATTCTCCATTTATTTTTTTAATTTTCATTCAATAAAATCATCTTAATCTTTGCTTATTCAAAATGGCAACATCTTAATTCTCACTTAATGACATTTGATAACCATTTTGAGACTTCCATACACGAAGTTTGCAGTTAACAGGTTCCAGCCCAAATATCCGATGTTTTTCTATCGAATTGTCAAAATTGTATACATGAAATATATCTTGAACATTTTGTCCACTCAATTTTCCGACTTCAAGGACAAATGACTGACTCTCACTTGTTCGCCATTCCTTATGTAATACAAGTTTCCAAAGATACTCAATCATTGCATCCGGCAATATTTTTTTTACATTAGATGAAACTATTAAATTAACATCTGCCATTTTATACCTCCTCAAATATAATAATAGCTCATATTCAAAGCTCAAAAGTATAGAGACTGTTGTAGTTTTACGAACTAAATTAGAGCCAAGGAAGACAAATTCGCCTTCCCCAACCTTGAAACTGGCGTTATCAACAGCTGGTTTATCTGTGGACTTGAATTGTTTTGCGAGGTTCGTAACTGAAATCATGGAATTCCACAAACTTAANNCAGCCGCCGAAACCATCGCTAAATCCGCGATGACCACCGTGGTGTCCGCCATGTTCACAAAAACCACCAAAACCTCGTCTGTGCCCATACTTCGACATAAATTTTTCCATCGATTTACGTCGTTGTTCAAAGTCTTCATCTGGGAATTGCTCCTCGTACCGCTTGATAATTCGAGCAAGATATTCGCTAAAGTCTGCAAGCTCTTCATCATTAAGACAATCAAGCATTTTTGACGTTTCGATAGTGTTGTCGTCCACATCAACCGCAGCTTTCGCACCTTCCTCGGTTAGTTTGATAGTCATAACACGCTTGTCACTTTCCGACTGTTCGCGGGTAATATAGCCGCTCTTTTCCAGTTTCATAAGCAATTCCGCAATCGACTGTTTGCTCATCCCAAGCAGATATGTTAAGTCACGCTGACTAATTTCGGGTTTCATTTTAAGAACAGCTAACACACGCCCCTGACCTCTATACGGGCTGTGTGCTTTGCCGTCACCCATAAAGGCATGTGAAGACATACGGTGCATCAACATTTGAAGCTGTTGCAGTTGCTCAGTGATTTTTATTTGAATTTCGCTCATTTCTATTTCCTCCTAATTTTATTGTGTCTCATTGTCATTCTTAAATCGTTCCTGTTCTGCAAATAGTACCGCTATCACAAATCAATCATTATTTTCTGCTTTAATAAAAATTTTAAGTCAAGTACCTGACTTCATAAGTATAGCACCTGATGATTATTTTGTCAAGTGCCTGACTATATATTTGTCAAGTACCTGATTTATTTTTTAAATACCATAAAAAATAGTGACTGAACATTTGAGATGCTGAAACATAAGAATTTCATCCTCATATTTCAAAACTTACCAACAGTTGAATTATCCGCTCATTTTTAAGATTTGACGTGCTAAAATAAAATTGTAACATCCGGGTATAGTTTGGTAAAATAAANNCAACTCTTATGAATACGGCGCCTTCGTAAGGAACTCGCAGAAGTACAAAAGAAGCCGACTGTAACATCAATCGACTTCTCTTTCTGCTTGGTTAGCTTTTATGGATGATAAGGAACACACTGGACTCATCCACCTCTTGCACCTGATATGGGTATCCCGACTCCTCACCGATTTTCTGAAAATCTTCGGGTAAATGGATAGTCGCCCTGAAGCCATCCTTGCAAATAATCACGCCGTGTTGGGTTCTGGTATAGTCAATTTCCCCCAAAAGCCCTTTATCGGCCTGCTCCTCAAACCATCTAAGGCGGAAATCCCAAAATTTAGCGCTGTAACTGCTGAAATAGGCCGTCCCTCCTTGCGCCAATGTTTCAAGAATTTTGTTAATGACGGTGTAATCAGCACGCATGGCAGACAGCCCATTTTGCAGACAAAAAATGATATCAAATGGCTTAGGGAATACCATCTTGTGCACATCCATCGTAACCATGCTTGCGTTTGGATAGTCTTTGAGATACTCCCTGCCCAACTCAACGCTTTCCTCCGAGATATCAATCCCGACTATAGAGCCGCAGTAGGGAGCCAATTCA
>DMJQ01000030.1 GCA_003457065.1 Clostridiales bacterium | reverse complement strand
AATCCTTAATCCTGTAACCGTACCGTATGCCGTCGTACCTTCCAAGATTGGATGAAGCTTCGGTACATGCAATAATATAGTATACAGGAAGCGCATACCTTATCTGCGGCATACTAAGATGAACTACTTCCGCACCGGCTTCTTTGTAAACTTTTACGGCTTCATCAATTAATTTTTTTATATCTTCTCTGATACCTTCGAAATATTCCTCAACTATGCCTATTTTCATTCCTTTGATGCTGTTGTTTAACTTGTCTGCCGCACTTGTTCTACTGCCCTGAGATGTGGAATCTCTGTCATCGTAAGCAGATATGGCGTCATATATTATTGCCGCATCCTCCACGCCTGATGCTATTGGACCGATTTGATCCAGACTGGATGCATAGGCTATGAGTCCGTACCTTGAAACGATTCCGTAAGTCGGTTTTAATCCTACAAGACCGCAAAAGCTTGCAGTNNCGTACACGGCAATATTTCCCGCAACGGAAGAAGCTGCGCCTCCCGAGCTTCCTCCCGCCACATGATTTGTGTCGTGAGGATTCAGCGCTCCGCCGAAACATGATGTCTCGCAGGATGATCCCATTGCAAATTCATCCATGTTGGTTTTCCCAAGCAGAACCGCATTTTGATTTTTCAGTATCTCCCAAACGGCTGCATCGTAAATTGGAACATAGCCCTTTAATATATTTGAGCAGCATGTGGTTTCAATTCCCTTTGTTGAAATATTGTCTTTCAGAGACATGGGGATGCCTTCCAGGGGCATCAGCTTTTCGCCTTTTGCAATTTTTTTATCCACTTCTTCAGCTGTCTTTAGCGCCGTTTCCTCAGTAACATTTACATATGCATTAAGTGTTTTGTTTTCCGTCTCGATGCTTTTCAGATATTTCTTTGTCAGTTCGGTGCATGATACCTGTCTGGTTTCCAACAAGTTATTTATATATTTAATTTTGCTCAATTTTTCACCTCCAGTGTTTCTTTACGACAAAACAGCCGTTTTCCACAACATCACTGTTTTTTAATATTTCCTCTCTGTCAAAGGATTCAACAACTTCATCTTCGTGGTAAGCGTTGAAGATTCCGCTGATGCTGTCAAATTCGTCATCGTAATCTTCGACAGCGTCATTGATAGTGTCCGCAAACTGTATTATTTCGGACATATCCTTTGCAAGCTGTTCGATTTCCGCCTCTTCTGCCGACAATTTTGCCAGCTTTGCAATCTTTAAAATATCATCACGAGTTACCATTTCGTCCTCCTGCGTATATTTATATGAACTTCCCGAAGCTGCTGCTCGGTTACTTCACATGGTGCATTTGTCAATAAATCCTGTCCGCTGCTGTTCATGGGGAATGCAATAACCTCTCTTATGTTTTCTTCTCCCGTCAGCAGCATCACCATTCTGTCAATTCCCGGCGCCATTCCCGCATGAGGCGGCGCACCATATTTAAAAGCGCTGAACAGAGCCGAAAACCTGTTTTGCAGATCCTCTTTCGTATATCCGGCTACTTCAAAAGCTTTTATCATTATGTCCGTATCGTGGTTTCTTACGGCACCGGATGAAAGCTCCACTCCGTTACATACAATATCATACTGATAAGCAGCAATGTCAAGAGGATCTTTTTCCGACAGCGCCTCAAGTCCGCCCTGAGGCATTGAAAAGGGGTTATGGGTAAATTTTATTTTTCCTGTGTCTTCATCTGCTTCATACATGGGAAAATCAACTATAAAACACATTTCAAACCTGTCTTTATCTGTTAAATCAAGCCTTTCGGCAAGTTCTGCCCTTATTTGTCCGGCAAGCACGGGAGCATATTTCATTTCATCAGCTATAAAGAACAGAACACATCCCGGTTTTAATCCAGCCTTTTCCGCAAGAACCTTTCTGTCTTCATCAGAAAGAAATTTGTCTATAGGTCCCTGATACTTCATTTCATCGTCCACCTTGATGTAACCCAGGCCCTTCATTCCTATCCTCACGGCAAATTCAAGCATCTTTTCAAAAAAACTCTTTGGCTGTGATGCGCAGTCCGGAACATTTATGGCTCTCACCGTCTTTTTTCTGAACGGTGCAAATCCGGTTTCCGTAAACATGTCGCTTATGTCAATTATTTCAAGCGGGTTTCTCAGATCCGGCTTGTCGGTTCCGTATTTAAGCATTGCCGTGCTGTAAGGAATCCTTTGAAAAGGAGTCTTTGAAACCTCTTTATCCGAAAACTTCACAAATGTATCATATAACACTTCTTCCGCAACCGCCAGCACATCCTCCTGCGTGGCAAATGCCATCTCAAAATCAAGCTGGTAAAATTCTCCCGGAGAGCGGTCTGCTCTTGCATCCTCGTCCCTAAAACACGGAGCTATCTGAAAATATTTATCAAAGCCCGAAACCATCAAAAGCTGCTTGAACATTTGAGGCGCCTGCGGCAGCGCATAAAATTTTCCGTGATGCTTTCTGCTGGGTATGATGTAGTCCCTTGTTCCCTCCGGCGATGAAGACGTCAGTATTGGAGTCTGGATTTCCAGAAATCCCAGTTCCGTCATTTTGTTCCTCAGATATGAAACTATCTGTGAGCGCACAACGATGTTCTTATGAACTTCCTTGTTTCTTAAATCCAAAAACCTGTATTTAAAACGCAGGTCTTCCTTTATTTCCTTTGACGCGGATATTTCAAACGGAAGATGTTCCCTCGTTTTTCCCAGAACGATTATTGAGCCTGCTTCAACTTCAACGGTTCCCGTTTCGATCTTTTCATTTATGGTATCCTCGTCTCTTTTAACAACCATGCCTGAAACTGATATCGTGCTCTCTTTTGTTATTCCTTCCAGCATGGATTCATCCTCCACCACCACCTGCACAACTCCGTAGTGATCCCTTAAATCAATAAACTTTACTCCTCCGTGGTCTCTTACATTTTCAAACCAGCCTGCCACCCTTACTTCTCTACCTATATCACTTTCTCTTATTTCCCCGCATGTATGGGTTCGGTAAATATTTTCTCTGGTCATAGTATCGCTCCTTTTCTGTTTTTAAAATACATTCATTCAACGATGTCTTCTCCTCTTTGAATGCAGTCGAAACTGCTGCCTTGCTGCAGGCAATTTTTCCGTTTGTGGCATTAGAAAAATCTTTCGGAGAATACAAAAACTCCTCCGTCCCAAAAGGGACGAAGGAGTATAATTCGCGGTACCACCCTAATTAGCATATATTTACATATAGGCTCACTCGAAAGACACTATCATGTCTTTGCCGCTTTAACGCTCGGTTGCGTCTGAGCCTACTCCTGCAAAGCAGTTTGGGTCAGAAGCTCGGGGATGTTCTTCGTTTAAATTCATTGTGATAGACTCTCACCTGTGCTATCTCTCTGTGACTAAAAATTTAAATTACTCTTCCCGTCATCGCTGAATGTCTATTTTTATCTATTATATTAGATTTTTTCCGTTTGTCAACAGTTTTTTATTTATTGCACATTTATCTATGATTGATTTATGATAATGTCTTATAAAATTACCGGCTCCTGTAACAGATTCCCAGTTATCTGCCACCACCGAAACAATGTCCGGATCGTACATGATTCCGCTGTTGCTGAGAATCTCTTTTTTACATTGCTCTGATGTTAATGCTTTTCTGTAGGCTCTGTCGCTCATCATGGCATCTATTGAATCACAAACAGCTATAATCCTGGCACCCAACGGAATATCCAGCTGTCCTATCTTATTAGGATAGCCGGTCCCATCCCATCTTTCATGGTGACACAGTACGATGTGAGCTACTTCCGAAAGCCCGTGGCTTCTGCTTAAAATATGAGCACCTATTTCAGGATGCTCCTTAACAATCTTCCATTCATGTTCGTTTAACTTGCCCGGTTTCATTAAAACAGAATCTGCAATCCCGATTTTTCCGATATCGTGCACATGCGCCGCAATATGTATTTTCTCGGTCTCCTGCTGAGAAAGACGCATAAGTCTGCAAACCTGCTCGCTCATGTCACTGACTCTGCGTGAATGGTCTGCGGTATTCCGATCTTTTGCTTCCAATGCGGCAATGATGCAATCGATAATGTCATGATAAAGTAAAATGCCTTGTTCTCCTGTCATTCTACACCTTTAATTCCTTTGTTATGTTGATTACAACGAACTTATATCTGTAATCTCTTATAATCAGGTTAGCATGCGCTAATTAATTTGTCAATGTTTAAAAATACAACTTTTCTTTAATAAATCATTTTATTCATTGAGGTAATCCTGCCGGAATCAATGACAATTACATTTCTTCCTTTTGCCTTTGTGAACAAAATTAAACTATCAATACTGCCTGTACCGTCTTTAAAAAATATGATGTGCTTAGACTTATTTATCATGTACAGATTGCGTTTTCTCATGCAGTCATCGGTATAATGATATTGCAGAAGGACTTCTCTGTCGCTTTTTTCCATGATTGAATAATACTTTTTTCTCTGATCTGTGCTCCAGTTTATTGAATGCATTTCATGCGGAAGCACTCCTTCCAGGGTTATCTGAGGATATCTTTCTTTCAATTCAAGTATTGTCTCTGCAGCAAATTGCTCAAACCCGATATCCATTCCGCTTACAAAATTTTTTACAGACAACTTTTCAATCAGATAAACAGCTGATTCCTGGACTTTTGATTTTATATCATTAAAATGCGGAGTTTTCTCTTCAAATAAAAACATGCTATTCCGAATACATCCTCCGATAAAACAACAAGTATTTAATCTGTTCACGCTTTTCAAGTTTTCACCTCATTTTCCAATAATTGATTTTGTTACGCTGTTAGCGTAATTATATAATTATAGCCTATTTAATACGCTGATTGCAATAGTTAATATATAAAAGAGGTGATTTAATGGAAGAAAATATTATGCTTCAAATCGGTAAACGACTGCGCAAGCAACGTGAGAAAGCTAATATGACCCGGGAAGAATTTGCGGAAAAAGCAGGTATTTCTCCTCAGTTTCTCGCTGAAATCGAAAATGGCAAAAAGGGAATGTCAGTGGCGACGCTTTATAAAGTATGCAAAAACTTTAATATCTCTGCAGATTACTTATTATTCGGCCACTTGTCCTCGGAAGCCCTGTCCGATAATGCCAAAGAAACGATACATCTCTTAGAGGAACCTTATCGTTCATACACAGAGGATATTATAGAAATTGTAAACAATATAATAATGGAATCACAAAGTTCTTATGAAAAAAATAAAAACAGACCATAAAAAACACAAGGAAATTTATTCCTTGTGTTTCTTGCAATAATTATTAGTTTACACCTGATTATATTTCATCCTTGTTTGGGCATACATCATTTACATAATCCCAATACTCTCCAGGCGTCAAGGGTTTTGGTTCAGTAATCATTTCTGCTACCTTTGCGAGCTCTTTAATCTTATTGCGAAGCATCGGCTGCAAACAGCATGGCACATGGTCTTGACTTACTCTGTGCAAAAGTACACATTCAAAGCATTTTCCATGCCACTCGCATTTTACTTTTGGACATGTGCAGTGTCTGTTTTTTTCTGTCTTTATCATCTTCCTGCATTCTTTTACCATTTCAAGATATTTTTCTTTTTTCTCTTGACTAATTTCAACACATTCCATTTATTTTCTCCTGTTAATATTTGGGCTTGTCTTTTTTAAATCGTAACACAGTAATTTCCCGTTTGCAATTGTTTGTTTTAAATAATTTTAATCTCTTGGCTGATGATATTTTCGTTCAGGGTAAACTGTCTATTTCTTGTAATCCTCGAAAATTGTCTTCATGTGTTTACTGTCCCCATTCATTACTATGTCATATACGGTATCTCCGCCTGAGGTTTTTACATATGGATCGGCTCCTGCTTCCAGCAAAATTTTCGCCATTTCACTGTTGTTTAACACCAGCACCTTTTCAATCGGATACTGGTCTTTCGAATCTTTTCCGTTAATGTCCACGGATTTGCTTGATATTATATTTTCGACAAGACCCGTATTATTCTCAAGCACGGCTTTCGTCAGCTGATCAATCGTATATTTTGTATTTCCTGCATCTTCTGAAGTCTCATCGTATTGTTTTGATGGAATATGCACCATCTTATTTTCTTTTGACAAATCTTTGCTGATTAAATAAACCATTATGGCAACTATAAAAACAACAAAAACTATAATTTTATTTCTTTTTGATTTTACACGCTCGGCAGTATCTTTTCCTGAATGCTTCATATGGCTACCTCCACACATTATTAATTTCTTCAACGACTGAGCAAAGGCAATAACTGCTGCTCGCTTATTCAATCGTTTGTAATAGCGTATTAGTGTTATAGTTAATTAATACACCTGATGTGAGGATTTGTCAATATAAACTTTGTTAATTATTTGAAACAATCAATGTCTCAAATCTTAAAGATTTAAACATATGTTATTAGTATTGTACCTTGCTTCTGCCTTTTCCTCTCAGCAAAATATCTTCCTGAACTTCTTTTACTTTCTTAAATATTTTTGCTGTATCTGCCTTTAGTTTTCCGTCATATTTTAAAAATTCGCCCTGAACCATGGTGTATCTTATGTTGCCGGAATCTGAACTGTAAATTATCGAAGTCAGAGGATCATAGACTGGAAATGTGTTCAGCCTGTCTAAATCCCATATGAGCAAGTCAGCATCATAGCCTTCTTTTATCTTTCCCGTATTGAATTTTAAAGCGTTGTGGCCGTTCATAAGACTTTTCCATATTTCAGGGATTTTAAATCCCGCAGCATCGCCGGTCAGCAATTTTCCGTTCAGCGCAAAAATCTTCGCCTGCTCTAATGGACTCAGCGTGTTTGAACTTGCTGCTCCGTCTGTTCCAAAAGAATAATTTAAAGAATCTTTGAGCTCATATATATTTCCGCTTCCCATGCTAAGCTTCATGTATGTTTTCGGGCTGAATGCAAACACAGCATTTTCATTGACAAATTTCAAGTCTTCTCTGGTCGTCCACAGGCCGTGAGCAATTATTGCATCTACATCAAATCCTCCGCTTTCATAGAGAACTTCAACGGGTGTCTTTCCAGTAAGCCTGATGCTGTCTTCCACCTGCTCTTTTGTTTCCGACACATGTATATGTATGCCAACTCCAAGTTTTTTTGCCGAATTTATTATTTCCGTCAGTTTACCGGCCGGGCATGTATATGGAGCGTGAGGTCCAAGTCTTAAGTTTATTCTTGAATTCTTATTGCAGTACTTGATTATAAAGTCTTCCGCATCTTTCAGCTGCTTTTCATAATCATCGGAAAGCCCGAATATTGTGGGAGCTAAATCACATCTTATTCCCATGTCCTCCGCTGCCCTGTACACGGATTCCTGTGCAAAATAATGGTCCGCAAAAGCAGTTACGCCGTTTTCAATCATTTCTGCGGCAGCAATGACTGTTCCCCAATAAACATCATCTGCCTTTAGCTTGCTCTCATAGGGGAAAATTTTTTCATTGAACCAGACGTCAATGTCAATATCCTCGGCAATGCCCTTCATTATATTCATGGGAGAATGAGTGTGGAGATTGACAAAACCCGGAGTGACATAGTATCCCGTGCAGTCCGTCACCTCATATCCGCTTTGAATTACGTCATTAGAAATTTTCTCTATCTTGCCGTCAGAAATATATATATTTGTATTTCCTGAAATCTTTCCGTTCTCATCTATAATTTTACAGTTTTTTAACAAAATCCTGTCTTTGTCCGAAACCTGTTTCATATGCACCTCTCATGTTTTTTATTACATTATACAATAAAATACTCAAACATTCATTACAAAAAAGAGAGGACATAGCCCTCTCCAATTTATTGCTGATTTTATATTAATTGTTGCTGCTGAACAACAGCTCCTTTTCATCCGCACTGACTTTAATCGTATCAGATTTCTTGATTGTTCCTTTCAGCAGCTCTTCCGACAGTCTGTCTTCGATCTTTCTTCTTATCTCTCTTTGAAGAGGCCTTGCTCCGTATACGGGATCGAAGCCTTCATCTGCAAGCAAATCCCTTGCTTTATCATCCAGTTCTATTTTAATGTTCATTCTCTCAAGTCGTTTTGACAGGTTGCCTATCATTAATGAAACAATGTGTTTAATGTGTTCCTTGTTCAATGAGTGGAATACAATTATTTCATCGATACGGTTGAGAAACTCGGGTCTGAATGTTTTCTTCAGCTCGGTCAGCACGTTTTCTTTCATTTTCTCATATTCATTTTTTTCTTCATCGCTTGAACCGGAGGTGAATCCCAGTGTCCTCTGTTTTTTGATTGTGCTTGCTCCCACATTTGATGTCATGATTATGACCGTATTTTTAAAATCAACGGTTCTTCCTTTTGCATCCGTCAATCTGCCGTCATCAAGTATCTGAAGCATTATGTTGAATACATCCGGGTGCGCCTTTTCTATTTCATCAAACAAAATAACCGAATATGGTTTTCTTCTGATTTTTTCGGTAAGCTGTCCGCCTTCTTCAAATCCGACGTATCCCGGAGGTGAACCTACCAGCTTGGATACCGAATGTTTTTCCATGTATTCGGACATGTCGNNTGCCGACGCCCGTTGGTCCCAAGAAAATAAATGAGCCGATGGGTTTTTTAGGATCTTTGAGTCCCACTCTGGACCTTCTTATTGCCCTTGATAAAGCTTCAACAGCCTGCTCCTGCCCTACAACTCTCTTGTGGAGTATATCTTCCATGTGAAGAAGTCTTTCTGATTCATCACCCTGTAGCTTTTTAACAGGTATTCCAGTCCACTGTGAAACAACGTCCGCAATTTCATCGTATCCGATTTTTGCATCCTTTGAATTTTTAGCCGCCCACAGCTTTCTCTGCTTGTCGAGCTGTTCGCTCAGCCTCTTTTCTTCATCTCTGAAAGATGCAGCCTTTTCAAAATCCTGATTGTTTATTGAAGCTTTCTTTTCGGTCTTTATTTCTTTTATTTTTGCTTCGATTTTCTTTAATCCCTTAGGAGATGTTGAAGATTTTAATCTTGTTCTCGAAGCTGCTTCATCAATCAGGTCAATTGCCTTATCAGGCAGGAATCTGTCAGATATATACCT
>DMJQ01000145.1:463-17788 GCA_003457065.1 Clostridiales bacterium | reverse complement strand
ATCAACTAATCATGGTCTCCTCTTTAGTTAAAGATTTTTAGGAAAAATAGTATCATTCACTTGACACGATAGGGAGTTGGGAAAACATATGCCATGCTGGACGAAGCACATGAGCAGTACAGAAGCAGCACAGATGTGCTTATAGGGTATATCGAACCGCATACTCGTCCTGAGACCATGCATCTTCTGCATGACTTGCCTGCATTGC
The DNA here is from genome assembly GCA_003457065.1 of Clostridiales bacterium. Classification (GTDB taxonomy): domain Bacteria; phylum Bacillota; class Clostridia; order Tissierellales; family Sedimentibacteraceae; genus Sedimentibacter. Next base: position 17,580 of record DMJQ01000145.1, on the reverse strand, counting down.
CTCCGAAAACGATTCTGTACAGGAATATAAAGCTGAAGGAATTTGATTTGGACGAGGCTTTGAAACGCAAGCCGGAACTGATACTTGTGGATGAGCTTGCCCATACAAATGCTGATGGTGTGCGCAACAAGAAGCGCTATCAGGATATTGAGGAACTGCTGAATGCAGGAATCGATGTCTACACAACAGTCAATGTCCAGCACATGGAAAGCCTGAATGACGTAATAGAGAATATAACGAATGTCAAGGTGCGTGAAACAGTACCCGACTATATATTCGACCGTGCCGATAAAATTAAGCTGATCGATATTGAGCCGGAGGAATTGCTGTATCGCCTCGAAGAGGGAAAAATATACAGCCATGATCGGGCAAAAACGGCTGTGCGTAATTTTTTTACGAGAGAAAATCTGCGGCTTTTGCGTGAAATTGCCATGCGATACGCAACTGATAAAATAAGCTACGAAAATCAGGGTGAGCGGCGGCTGTTGGAAAAAATGGCAAATACAAAGCTGCTTGTCTGTATAGGGCCATCGCCGTCATCGGCAAAATGCATTCGCTGGACGGCAAGGGCAGCTGAAGCATTTAACGTAAACTGGGTTGCGCTGTATGTAGAGGGTATCGAAAGTGAATATCTTACAAAAGAGCAGCAGAAAACAATACGGTCAAACATGGATCTGGCGGAAAAACTCGGAGCGGAAGTCGTGACACTTACCGGGCACGATATTGCCGTGACTGTATCAGAATATGCAAAGTTATCCGGCATAACAAATATTGTGGTCGGCAAAAGCAGAAATAAAAAAACAGTTAAAAGCCTGTTTGAGCCGGATTTTGAAGATAAGCTGATTGCTCTTCTGCCAAGTGTTGAAGTGCATATCATTCCGGGCAGCATGATACGGCGCAGTTATAAAGAAACGTATAATCACCACAAAAGTCAGAATTTAAGCTTTTCTCGTAAGGATGCAGTCAAGACTATGGGCATGATGGTTTTTGCTACATTGCTATCTTTCGTGCTTCAAAAGCTCGGCATAGGGGATCAGAATATAATTATGGCTTATATTCTTTCTGTTCTTGTTATTTCAAGAGTCACAGAAGGGTATGCATACGGCGTCATTGCATCTGTTTTCAGCGTATTGATATTTAATTTCTTTTTTACGGAACCATATTTTACTTTTAATGCAATACAGGCAGGATACCCTGTTACATTTGTAATCATGCTGTTGGTGGCATTAATCACAAGTACGCTTACGGTTCGGATTAAAACACAGGCAAGTCTTGCGGTGCAAAGAGAGCACCGCACTCAGGTATTGTATGAAATAAATAAGAAGCTGCTTGCAACACGGGGGCAGAGCAATATTGTAGCTTTGACAAATGAATACATTGTAAATCTGTTTGAGCGCTCTGTGATTTTTTTTACTGCTGACCCAGATAACGGAGATGACGGCAGTGTGCTGCAGGCAGAAGACGATTCGGATTCAGCCTTTTTCAACTCCGAAGATGAGAAGGCCGTAGCTCACTGGGTATTCCTCAATCAAAAGCATGCGGGAGCCGGAACGGATACTCTGATGGGGGCAGGTGCATTTTATATGCCGGTCATATCTCAGGGAAAGATGCTTGCGGTTATAGGTATATCCTGTGGCAAGGGTAAATTAGACTACAGTTCTCACCTGTTTTTGAGCATGATTGTATCACAGGTGGCTATGGCGCTGGAAAGACAATATCTATCAGATGAGCAGCGCGGTATCATTGTAGGTGCAGAGAAGGAAAAGATGCGAAGCAACCTTCTGAGAGCTATCTCTCATGATCTTCGCACTCCGCTTGCCAGTATTCTTGGTGCCAGTTCCGTCATACACGAAAGCGGAAAAGAGATTGATGAAAATACACGCGAAAAGTTGATTGACGACATTCAGGCAGAAGCGCAGTGGCTCATACGAATGGTGGAAAACCTACTTTCGGTTACCCGTATTAATGATAACGTGTCAAAGTTTACGAAAAGCCCGGAAGCTGCGGAGGAGATTGTGGCAGAAGCTGTAGGCCGTATTAAAAAAAGGTTTCCCGACCGCAGCGTCAAGGTTCGTGTTCCTGATGAGATGCTTGAGGTTCCTATGGACGGAACCATGATCGTACAAGTGCTGATCAATCTGCTTGAAAATGCAATCAAACATTCTGACGGCACGGTTGAGGTTTATGTGGAAAAAACAGGATCGTGGGCTCAGTTTGAAGTGCTGGATTACGGGAACGGAATAAATGAAAAAGACTTTCCTTATCTGTTCACCAGCTATGTTCCCAACGGGAATAAAAGTTCGGATTCTTCCAGAGGAATGGGAATCGGTCTGTCAATATGCATGACAATTGTAAAGGCACATAATGGTAAAATGGAAGCCGAAAACAGAAAAGAAGGAGGCGCGGTATTTAGGTTCGTCCTGCCGCTGAAAGGAAGTGGTTGATGTGAGTATTAAACCTCTGGTTCTTATAATTGAGGACGAAGATGCTATTTGTAATTTCATAAAAGCTGTTTTGAACTCAAACGGTTACCAGGTTTTTAAAGCAAGCACCGGGAAAGAGGGCATTTCAATGACAGCGTNNTGGATCTGGGACTGCCGGATATAGATGGTGTTGAGGTGCTTAAAAGTATACGTCAATGGTCTAAAATACCTGTGGTTGTAGTTTCGGCACGTGGGCTTGAACGTGAAAAGGTAGAAGCCTTAGACTTGGGTGCTGATGACTATATCGTAAAACCTTTCGGAACCTCAGAGCTGCTGGCACGCATACGTACGGCTCTGAGACACAGCCCAAAAAGCATGGGTGGAGAATCCGGCGGAGAAGAGAAGATAACAATAGGTGAGCTTGAAATCGATTTTGGAAAACGGACGGTTTTTGTCTCGGAAAAAATCGTGCATCTTACACCTGTTGAGTATAAAATACTCGCACTGCTGGCAAAAAACGCCGGAAAGGTGCTTACGCACGATTATATCATGAAAGAAGTCTGGGGACTGTACTCAAACGACAGTCATACGCTTCGTGTTAATATGGCAAATATCCGCAGAAAACTGGAAGAGAACCCTGCGGATCCAAAATATATTATAACGGAAGTAGGCGTTGGATACAGAATGGCCGAGGAATTATAGTTTGATCTTGATACAATCTTTACCTTTTTGATTATTTCCTTAATACATCCTTGACTCAATAATCGCTATAATTGATTTGTAAGATTGATTTTTCAATGAAACTATTAAAATTGTTTCTCTGAAAGAAAGACATGTGAAACAAGTGTGGTTTCATCCTAAGATTATTTATGGAGGGATAAAACAATGAAACAAATAAATATGTTGGAAGATCGAAAAGAGTTAATCGAGCTGTGCATGGAAATCAGAGGATATGTAGAGCAGAATAAATATATTGAATGCGAATCACTGATTAAAAATGCAATGGGAAAATATCCGCATTCACCCGAGCCTCACAATCTGCTTGGCTTGCTGCTTGAAGCACAAGGTGACCATGTTACTGCAATGAAGCATTTTCGTGCATCATATGCTCTTGATCCGGCATACTTTCCGGCAAGATACAATCTGGAGTGCTTCGGAAATTTTTATCCTAAAGGAAAGTGGGCTTATGATGAATCAGATTTAAACTCATGAAATCTTTACACTCAGCTTATGATGAAATAATAATTTATGTCATCGGTCTGAAGGCTGCCGCAAGGCAGCCTTTTTAAAATGCAAAATCCATGGTTACAGATGCCTGGATATTTACGTTGCCGGGCAAAATTGGTGTTGCGGCAGCAAGCTCCTGCCTGTAGTAAGGCTGGATGGGCATTGTGCTGGTTTCTGTGATGCGCACAGGAATAGGATCGGCCTGAATTCCCATATTCATTGCGATTGATTTTGCTTTCTGCATGGCATTCATTACGGCGGCATTGAGAGCCTGCTGGTAATAATATTCTCTGTTTGAGATATCAAAAGAAATTAAATCAACAATATTTGCCCCCGAATCAACAGCCGTATCAATTATATTTCCTGCCATATCCAGGTTTGATGTCCTGATTTCCAAAACATTGCGGACTAAGTAGCCGCTTTCTGTCTGCCTTCCGTTTTCATAATCATACACTTTGTCTATAGAATATTGAAATGTTTTAATATCCGTAATGCCCATGAGGCGGAGAGCCTGAATTATTGACTGTGTTATCTGAGCATTTTCGGCTTGTATGGGAGCTAAATCTTTTCCGGATGTCTGAACGCCTAAACGAATTACGACAATATTGGGAACAGCGGTTACCTGCCCCTGTCCCGTGAGTGTCATTGTCCTGTTATGTAAGTTGTTGTCGGTGTAATAGTTTGCCATGAATAAACCACCTTTCTAATATTTATATTCATTATATGAGGAAGATGCGAGATTGTAACTTCTGTCGGAAATATGTTTTTTCAAAATTGCTGAATTCACGAATGATAAAGTCGGATGATTAAAAATTCTTTTAATGAATATTTAATGTAATTTTAATAATTAAATAAATTAACTGCAGTAAAATATGAATAGGTTTAGATTCCCAAAAGATGCAGTATGTCTCAAAAGCAGAGACAGATATATCCTGCCGCGGACGTGGGCGGCAGAGGCTGATTTCAGGTTAATCGGCAGCAGGCGGATACAGTCTGTCATGAAAATGTATCCTTCAATAAAATGTAAAAGAACAGATGAATCATGCGCCTTTATATGGTATACTTACTTGTATTGTAATGTTAAGTAAAGCGGGGATAATATGTTAAGTATTGCTATTTGCGATGATGAAAAGATAATATGCAGGCAGCTGGAAAACATACTGGATGAAATAGGCAAAGACATAGATCAGGAGATTGAAACGGAGGTTTATTATTCGGGTGAAGAACTGTGCGAATCTCTCATGAGGGACAATTATTTCGATTTGATATTTCTCGATATTGAGCTGCCTCAGATAAACGGGATTGAAGTAGGAAAAAAGATTCGTGATGAATTAAATGATGAGCTTACACAGATAGTGTATATTTCATGCAAGGAAAGCTATGCAGTGGAGCTGTTTGACGTAAGACCTCTCAATTTTCTGATAAAGCCATTTAGTAAAGAAAAAATGACAGCTGTTTTGTTAACAGCGGTAAAGCTGCTGGATAAAGAAAATAATTTTTTTGAATATAAGAACAGCAATGTTACGTTCAGCGTACCGGTAAGCGACATTCTGTATTTTGAAAGCCACGGGAGAAAGGTCAACATAGTATTGAGCGATGAAACAAAGAGCTTTTACGGAAAATTATCCTTGGTGGAAGAACAGATAGCCAACCGTGATTTTATTATGATACATAAATCATATCTGATAAATTTCAACCACGTAACCGAATACACTTATGAATATGTGAAAATGTCCAACGGTCAGGTGCTGACAATAAGTCAGAACAACAGGAAGGCGGTCCGTGAAAAGCTTATGCAGAGAAAGCAGAGGATGCGCCATGACAAATAGTGTAACCACGGTATATTTAATTACTAATGCTTTTGGCACATATGTGATTTACAGATATATGAACATTTTTTTCGACCGCACGGAAACGGACAGAAAAATTGAAATTGCCTCGTACCTGCTGTATTATTTCACAATAGATTTATTGTTTCTGGTCTTTGGTGAACCGGCAATCAATGTCATTTCTAATTTAATAATGTTTTTACTGCTTACTTTTAATTATGAATCAACTTTGAAGAGAAAGATGATTGCCACACTTTCAATTTATATGATTCTCATGACAATAGAGTCCGTTGTGATGCTTGCAATGCAGTATTTCCACATAAACATAGCATCAAAGAACGCAGACTTGGAATTGATTGCGGCATTAATATCCATAAAGATAATAACATACAATGTAATGCTGTTTTTATCCAACTTTAAATTAGCTAAGAATGACGTCAAGGTTTCATCACTTCACTGGCTTTCGATATTCGTAATACCTGCAGGCACATTGATTTCAGCACTCATGATGATCATGAAAGTCAGTTACGGTAATTTGACGGAAGTGATAATAAGCATAGTGATACTGTTTGTAATTAATGTGTTTGTTTTCTATCTGTACGATGTCCTCATGAAATCCTATGACGAAAAAATGGAGAAGGCACTCCTGACGCAGCAGAACTGTGCATATTTAAAGCAGCTTGAAATTATAAAGCAGTCTCAGGAAAACCTGAAGGTATTTAGGCATGATATAAGGAACCATGCTCTTTCGCTTAAAACGCTGATCGATAACAATGAAAACAAAAAGGCTGCCGACTATATTGACAGCGTCTTTAAAGGCATCGATTATCCGGACGAATACTCAAAATCGGGGAATCCCGAAATTGACAGCATATTAAATTACAAGCTTCACAAATCATGTAAATTGGGAATAAAAACAGAAATCACCATTAATGTTCCGGAGAAACTGAATATCCTGCCTTTTGATTTAAGCGTGGTTTTGGGAAACCTTCTTGACAATGCCATTGAAGGAGCGTCAGGATGCAGCAAGGAGAAAATTATTAACATATCTGCGGAGCTGGATAGGAATGTGCTTTATATAAGCATTTCCAATTCTTTTGACGGAAGATTAAATTATGACAAAGGAAGTCTTGCTACAACCAAGGACAGCAAAGAAAATCACGGCATGGGGTTAAGCAGCGTGAGGAAATCTATTGAAAAATACAATGGTGTAATAGAAGTACGCCACAGCAGCCATATGTTTTATGCCGATGTACTTATTTACAATCAGGCTTATAGTGCGAAAACTTTTTAGTTTTTACATGAACGTGTATTAATTATTACAAATCTCCGCACAATTAATATTTTTATGATAATATAGGCTTGTATTATTTTGTTTTTTAATGACGGAGGAACGGTCTTGGATGTAAATGAGTATTTTAAAAAAGTTTATACAATTGCTTTCAGGCTTGCCGGCGATGAAACTAAAGCCGCTGATATGGCATTCAGTGCGATAAAATGTGTTTCATCAGATGTTGAGCTGTCTTACAAAGTACCTTTTGACGTGCTCAGGGACACGGCCAGGGAAGTTTGCAGGATTTTTTTGTCGGAAGCCGGTGATAACAGTTACATATTAAGAATATCTGAAAAAAATAATTCTAAAGCAGGCTCATTTCAAAATGCATTGATGACACTTAACCCGTTAAGGAGGGCAGCCGTCGTGTGGAGAGATGTGTTTGGCTTTAAAATTGATGATGTGTCAGAATCGGATTATTCAAGGCAGGAACTTTACATGGAACTTAACAAGGCAAGAAGGCAAATAATTGAAAAAACCAATGACGGATAAGGTGTCCGTATATACAGACGAGAAAATTAAGGATGTCGTGCTGCGTTGTCGTCCTTGTTGACAATCTTACCAAATTGTAAGGTTTGAAGAAAAAGTGTAAGGTAAACTTATGGAAGAGATTTGCCTAATCTTGGTATACTATTATTAATATATATTTAGGAGAAGAGAATGAAGAATATTTTTAAAAAGAAAAAAGTATTAATTTTTTTGATTGTTGTGATTATAGCTGTCGTAGCCTATGCAGCTCTCAACTCAAATAAAGGTGAAGCTGAGATTGCAGTAAATGTTTTATCTTTGGAGAAAAAGACAATCGAGCAGATAATCTCTGTGAAGGCTCCGCTTGAGGGAATAGAAAAGGCTGACGTGGTATCTCCTTTAAATTATGAAATCATAGATATAAAGGTAAAGGAAGGGGACATTGTTCAAAAGGATCAGGTTTTAGCAGTGCTTGACAGTGAAGAACTGGAGAAGCAGATTGCTACCGAAGAAAATCAAATACAGCTGGCGCAGATGGAGCAGCAGGAAAAGCTGAAAGCAGCGCAGGTTGAGTATGAGAAAGCTTTGCTCAGTGTTACCGAATTGGAGAAAAGCTACAATCAGAACAAAGAGCTGTTTGAAAATGATATAATAACACAGGAAGCATTCGAAAAAACAGAAAACAGCCTTAAAGAAGCAAAAAAGAATCTGGAAAGCTACAACGCGGTTGACGGAAAAATCGTATTGACCGCAGCTGAGATAAAGAGTATTGAAATTCAGAAACAGGAATTAGCAAAGAAAAAAGAAGACTTAGACAAGGTATTTATTAAAAGTCCTATAGACGGAACCGTAACAAGAGTAAATGTAAACCTTGGAAGATATGCGAAAGATACTGAAAACGAAAAGGCAATGTTTGTGGTTGAAAACTTAGATAAGCTGCAAATGAAAGTATCTGTCAGTGAATTTGATATAGGAAAAATAAAGACAGGTCAGGAAGCTGAAATATTTTCGGACNNAAAAAGAAAGCAACGCAATGGAAAGAGTTATACCTGTAGTTATCGACATTACGGAAAGACCTGAAAGTCTGATGGCAGGTGTAATTGCAACCGCTAAAATTAAAGTGGACAAAGCCGAAGATGTATTTGCCTTGCCTTCAGGTGCGATGATTGCGGATGAAAACGGCAATAAAAAAATATTTGTTTTAAATGACGACAATTCACTGAAATCAATAACCGTAGAAACAGGTCTGGAAACCGATCTGGAAACTGAAATAACAAACAGTGAGCTTACAGATGGAATGAAAGTTGTTATTAATCCTGATTTAAGCTATGCGGACGGCATGATTGTAACACCAAATGAAGTGGAGTAGTGTGAAAATATGAGCAATGTAATATCTATAAAAGATTTAAATAAAGTTTATAAAAACGGATCTGTTGAGGTTCATGCCCTGAGAAATATCAATCTGGAAATTAAGCACGGAGAATTTATTGCCATTATGGGGCATTCTGGCTCAGGCAAATCTACACTTATGAATATTTTAGGATGTCTGGACAGACCATCATCGGGAGAATACCTGCTGGACGGTACGAATATAAGCAGCCTCAGCCAGGACGAACTTTCATTAATCAGAAATAAGAAAATAGGCTTTGTATTCCAGGCATTCAACCTTATTCCGAGAACCAACGTTCTGAGAAATGTGGAGCTTCCGATGATATATGCGAAAGTAAAATCGTCTCAAAGAATTAAGAGGGCAGAGGAGCTTTTGGAGAAGGTGGGACTTGAAGAGAGAATATACCACCTTCCTAATGAACTGTCCGGAGGTCAGAAACAAAGAGTTGCCATTGCAAGAGCGTTGGCAAATAATCCGCCGATTATTCTGGCAGATGAACCAACGGGAAACTTAGACACCAAATCTTCGGACGAAATAATGGAAATATTCAGCGAACTGAACAAAGAAGGAAACAGTGTTATTTTGGTAACGCATGAACCTGAAATCGCCGAATATGCAGACAGAGTAATTGTATTCAGAGATGGTACAATTATTGAAGACAGACGGAAGGAAGGTGTTTTAAAATAATTTGGTTAGAAAATATCAAAATAGCATTTCGGTCTATTTTGTCAAATAAAATGCGTTCCATTCTTACAATGCTGGGAATAATTATCGGTATCAGCTCAGTTATTGCCATAGTGTCCATAGGAGACAGCATGAAGGGAGTCATGGATGACATATATAAGGACATAGGAAAAAATCGTGCGTACCTGTACGTAGGCAATATCGAAGACTATCGTTCCACGGATTTCTTTTACATAGAAGATATAGAAATGCTCAAGGAAAGATTTGGAGATAAAATAACATATATTTGTCCGTCTGAATCTTTAACGAGCGATGTTAATACGGTAAACAAATCAACGATTAAATTAAGAATGGAATGTATTGAAGCCGGATATGAAAAAGTTCAACATGTGAAAATGCTTTACGGCAGGATGATAAATAAAAGTGATATAGACAGGAAAAGCAAAGTAATAGTTTTAGAGCAGAACGCTGCCATTAAGCTGTTCAACAAAGAAAATGTAACCGGCGAAACCGTCAGGGTTAAGGTTGAAGACAGTTTAGAGGATTTCCTTGTTGTGGGAGTTTACAAAAACGATCAATCTCCTGTTTTATCGCTTCTACAGGGGCAAAAAACATATGAAGACAGCTACATTCCATATTCGGCGGCTTTTCCGTCGTATTATTCATTTTATGCTTTGGACGTGTTCATTGCAGACAAGTTTTCGGTTAGCTCGGTTGGAGAAGAAGTAGTGCCGTTTATTTCAAGTTTAAAAAACAGAGAACCTGAAAATTACATTTTTTATACTGTAGAAGAAGACCAGATAGCGAGTTCCGGCGTCATTGGTGGTATGTCCATTGCTGTTGCGGCGATTGCAGCAATATCACTGCTGGTTGGCGGTATAGGAATCATGAACATCATGCTGGTTTCCGTAACTGAAAGAACAAGGGAAATCGGAATAAAAAAAGCCTTAGGAGCGAGAACGAAGGATGTACTGTTCCAGTTCCTCATTGAATCAGCAACGTTGTCTGCCATAGGAGGAATTGTCGGAACATTGTTTGGAGTCGGATTGGTCATGGTAGGAGGAAGCATTATTTCACTTCCCATAGTTGTAAATCCTGCATCAATAATCGCGGCAGTGGCATTTTCCATGATTATAGGAATATTTTTCGGATACTATCCCGCCAAGAAGGCAGCAAAATCTGATCCGATAGATGCGCTGAGGTATGAATAACTTATGATTATGCATGGCTGTTTTGCCGGATGCGGCTTTGCAGCACACAATTAAATAATTAAGTATAAATGAAAAAAGTCACTGTATCTGTTGCCGCTGAAAAGCACAATTCGCGGCACAGATACAGTNNAAATATCTAAGGATTCAGGAAAGAAAATTGATGTGGAACATATTGATTTTGACAGCTTGATTCCGGCACTGGTAACAGGAAAAGCAGACCTGGTGGCGGCAGGAATGACTATAACACCTGAAAGGGAAGAAGAAGTAGATTTTTCGATACCATATGTTGAATCAATTCAAAACATTATATACAAAAAAGACGCCGAATATAAATCATTGGAAGATTTGAAGGGAAAGAAAATAGGAGTCCAGATGGGAACTACCGGAGACATCGGATTATCGGATGCAATTAACCTGGATGACGGAAGTCTGCACGGCTCCGGTGCGGAAGTGAAACCTTATGCAAGTGCGCTGGAAGCGTCTCAAGACCTGCTGACAGGCAGGATTGACGCGGTGGTTGTTGACAAGCTTACTGCCGAGGAAATTGTAAAAAATAATACGGAAGAGTTGGGAACGGTTAAGTTCGGTGAAATAAGTGAATCTTACGCAATTGCAGTGGAAAAGGGAAATACAGAATTGCTTGAAACTATAAACGCAACGCTTCAAAGACTCATTGATGAAGGAAAAATTGAAGAATTCATAGCAAAACATTCAAAATAGGATTGGTGTAAAAAAGCGATGGCGCTTACGGCAATATCGCTTTTTGTATGCCTTGACGCAATTAATTTCCAATTTATGAGGCGAGTGAGCAGATAAATTGGAAATTATATCAAAATGCAGAAGGAGGCAATGATGGAGCAATTCATTAGAAGTTTTAACAAAACATTCATAGTAGAAGGAAGATATCAGCTGTTTCTTATCGGATTCAAAAATACAATTTTAATCGCACTTTTTGCCACTATTATAGGAATAATTATAGGACTTATGGTGGCTGTAATAAGATACAGCGCTAAAAATAACAAAAAGCTTTACTTGCTTGATTTAATCTGTAAGGTCTATGTTTCTGTAATCAGAGGCACGCCGGTTGTAGTGCAGCTTTTGATTATGTACTACACGATTTTTGCAAGCATGGACAACGTACTGTTCATAGCAATAATGACATTCGGAATAAATTCCGGAGCATATGTGGCGGAAATTGCCCGTGCGGGAATTGAATCGGTGGACAAGGGACAGATGGAAGCAGGTTTGTCTTTGGGGCTCAGCAGTAGTAAAACCATGTTTTTTATAATTCTGCCTCAGGCGGTTAAAAATATATTGCCGGCTCTTGGTAATGAATTCATAGCTCTTTTAAAAGAGACATCCGTGGCGGGATTTATTCCTGTAATCGACGNNCAATCGATTTGACAAATGCGGGAAATATCATACGAAGCAGGACATATGATCCGTTCTTTTCATTGTATTCTGTAGCGATATGCTACCTGATAATGGTTCTCGGACTGGGAGCCGTTCAAAAAAGACTGGAAAGGAGGCTTTCTCAAAGTGATAGAAATTAAAAACATAAATAAAAGTTTCGGAGATAACCATGTTTTGAAAGATGTGAGCACAACAATAAACAAGGGCGAGAAAGTTGTAATTATAGGTCCGTCCGGCTCCGGGAAAAGCACGCTGTTAAGATGCTTGAATCTCTTGGAGGTTCCGGACTCGGGATGCATAATTTTCGAAGGACAAGATATTACCGATAGCAGATGTGGTATAAACAGAGTGAGACAAAAGATGGGAATGGTGTTTCAGCATTTCAATCTGTTTCCTCATCTGACCGTTATGGAAAATATAACTCTCGCTCCTATAAAACTAAATCTTCAAAGTAAAGAAGAAGCCGAGGAAACTGCCATAAAACTTTTAGAAAGAACAGGGCTTGCGGATAAAAAGAATGAATACCCCAACAAACTTTCCGGCGGGCAGAAACAAAGAATTGCCATATCACGCTCATTGGCAATGAAGCCCGATATAATGCTTTTCGATGAACCCACGTCAGCTCTGGATCCTGAAATGATAGGAGAGGTTTTAAATCTGATGAAGGATCTCGCCGAAGATGGAATGACAATGGTGGTTGTAACCCACGAGATGGGATTTGCAAAGAGTGTTGCAAATAGAATATTATTCATGGACGAAGGCATGATACTTGAAGAAAACAATCCGGCTGATTTCTTTTCCAATCCGACACACGAGAGAGCAAAGGAATTCTTTTCAAAGATACTTTATAAAATATAAGAACCCCACCCAACGACGCAATCAAAAACAAGATTGCTGTTGGGTCCCGGGAACCTTGTTGCTTGTGCAATAAGAACCCCACCCACCACGCAATCAAATACTGCCCATGGTAAGAACCATGGGCAGTATTTTTATATTTCATTCACGGTTATATTGCTGCTGTTAAGGATGTTTATCAGGTTGGAGCCTTCGCCGTTAATATATTCGCCGAAGTTGTTAAACGACCATTTTATGTTGCCGTCTAAGATATCGGCGGATTCTACAAACGCATCTATTTTGACATCGGACAGCTTATCGATTCTGATGTTTGTGATGCGGATTCCGTCAAGCGTCCATTTGTTGTTGAAGCCGGCATATATTAAATCCAGGTTATTGCAGTTCATGATCTCAACATCTATGTTTTGCGGAATGAACATTTCAACATTCATAGGGGATGAGTAGCTGTAATTGTTGCTTATGTTGTTTACGGGATAGACATATAATGTACTTCCGGATTTTTTATATTGTATATGCTCTGAAGAAATCAAGTCATCTGCTTCTTTTTTATTTGCGGCATAAACGCTAAGGTTTACGACACCGCTTATTATATTGCCTTCTGACGCTCTTACAACCAGGTTATCTGTATCATTGATGATTATTTTATTTATGCCTTCGTCAATTGCATATTCGTTCAGGGCTGCATCCATATTGTAACATTCGCTTATGAATGTGCGCTGCAGCCTGCTCATCAGACCGGATTCTTCAATGGCATATATTCCGATATTCACGCACAAAATCACAATGACGATGAATATGCTGAACAAATCGTATTTTATTGCCGTGTTGTCATCTTTTGACACATACCTGCACCATAATATTTCAAGACCTAACAATATCAATATGACGGGCCATATTTTTGATACCGCATTCAGAACGGAAAAACCCTTGAACTGTGACATAAATAATGTAATTCCGAAGGTAATCAATACATTGCCCATTGAAATATTTCCGACGCGTTTAATCTTAATCATTGTCAATATCCTCCTCATCCGTTTCATCCATTTCATCTGTATCGTCTGTTTCATCTGAAACGACAATGTTCTTTCTGTTTTTTATTAGCATATATATGCCTGCTACGATAAATATCAGTGATACGACGGATGTTTGTATATAGCTTCGAATATGGTAGTCAATCAGCGGATAGAGCACTCTTTCCATAATTATCACAGCACCGATGCCTATCAGGGCGATTCCCGCAAATTCAGGCTTAATATCAGGGAAATTTATTGCCTGTTCATTNNACTCCTACTACTAACAGAATAAAAAATATAAACCCTCTTTCTTTCAGACCGATATACAAATGTGACAGCCCGGGTATGACTGACAACAAGAATGCTATAAATTTGCTTTTATCTCTCATTATTTTTTCCTCCTACTATTTATATCGACATTTTCAATGCTGGATAAAAAGCTTGATGTGGAATTTACTATGCCGCTGGAAAGATCAGCTATTATATTCGGGCGCTTGTCAGTTACCTGAATAGAGGCTGAAAGTTTAGGCACCGCATCCACCATGCTGGTATAAAAACCGCCCATAGTCAAAATTATAGTTACCGATGCAACGGCTGCATAATAACCAAATTGATATTTAAATGATTTTTTGGTTTGTTTGATTTTAGGTTTAACGGTTTTTGTTTTAGGCAGCTTATTTATTATTTCAGATGTAAAATTATCTGATATGATTTTGCCGGCTCTTTCTGTTTCCTTTTCATCGATAAGGGACAGAAAAATCTCCATACACGTATCGCAGCTGTATAAATGCTGTTCCATTTCATCTGATTTTTCTTCTGACAGCAGCCCTTTTTTATAAAGCAGCCATTCAATATAATCATAATGCTTCATTTTCTTCCCTCCATTTCTCTTTCAATAATATCTTTGCCCTGTAAAGTCTTGATGCTATAGTTTTTACGGGTACATTTTCTTCCTCGGCAATCACTTCATAGGACTTTTCCTGAAAATAAAACTTTTCAACAGCAATTCTGTAAATTTCCGGGATACTGTTCAAGACGCTTATGAGTGCTTCTTTTTTTTCTTTGTCAACTACGGATATTTCCGGATTATTGCTTTTATCCTGGATTGTGCTGTCGATTAAATCAGTTGTATTCTCAAATACTTCTTCATGGAACTTGACTTTCTTTTTTCTTATCCAGTCAATGGACTTGTTTGCGGCTATTCTGCTTATCCATGCTTTGAAGTTATCGTTATCGTATGAAGGAAGCGAGGTATAGATTTGCAGGAATACTTCCTGTGCAACATTCTCAGCTTCTCCATAGTCTTTTATGAAACTCAGTATAATTGCGAAAACGTAATTTTTGTAAATATTGACTATACTGGCGAAAGCTTTTTCACTGCCTTCAATTGATTCTTTGATTAATAAGCTTTCCCTTTCCATGCCCCCTCCTTTCCCTACACTTATTATAACGTAAGTTAATTACAAACTACTGCATAAAATATAAAAATAATTAATTAAATTAAATCGTTGGAATATAATTGACTAAAACTTGTAAAAATCAGCGTCATGCGGTTCCATTATATGGAGATGAACCACAATTGAAATTATTTTGTCTACATATTATAATTATAATGAACTACAGTAAGTATAAAAAGCTTGCATGAGTTTTTTGGTTTTGCTATAGTATTGGTTAGCGTAATTATATATATTAAGGAAGTGCATCATCTAATGAAAAAAATTGATAGAAAATATCAAGATAAGAACTACAAGAGATGGCAAATGTCCGAATCGATTTTAGTTGGCGTTCTTTTAGCTTTTTCGGGAGGCTATATGGATGCGTACACATATGTTTTCAGGGACAAAGTTTTTGCCAACGCTCAGACAGGTAATATAATACTTCTGGGAATAAACATTTCAAATATGAATTATGCGGAATCCGTCAGGTATCTGTTTCCTGTCGTATCGTTTATAATAGGTGTTTTTTTAGCACAGCTGCTGAAGCTTAAATTCCAGAATAACAGAAAACCTCACTGGCGTCAGCTGGCGGTGCTTGCGGAGGCGGTGATAATGCTGGCGGTAGCATTTATGGGAACTGACATGAACCTGATTGCAAACAGCATGATTTCTCTTGCCTGCGGAATACAGGTGCAGAGTTTCAGAAAGATACATGACAATTCTCTGGCTACAACAATGTGCATAGGGAATCTGCGCACTGCAACTGACTTGTTATGCAGTTCCATGTGCAGAAAAGACAAGCATTTGTTTCACAGAAGTATGTTTTATTACGGAATTATACTTATATTTACTCTGGGAGCTGTTTTTGGCGAGAAATTCATTGCAATTTTGGGACAGAAGTCTATTTTAGTCAGTGCATTAATTTTGTTCATTGTATTTTTTATTATGTTTTTAGAAGAGGAAAAGGGTATGGACAGATTTAAGGCATTGGCGAGACGCAGATGAAAACAATGCTGCCGCACCGAGCATACATGTCAGTAATGACAGTAATTGCTGATGCGGCAGCATTGTTTTAAAACTTATTTTCTATTTTTTTAGTTTTTTATTTTGTAACTAACTGTAAATTTACAGGTATCATTTCTTCAACCTTTTTGCCATTCAGAACTTTTACTGCTGTATCAATTCCGAGAGAACCTATTTCCTTTGGAAGCTGTTCTACTGTGGCTGCCATATCTCCGCTTTCAACGGCTGCTTTAGCATCATCTGTTGCGTCAAATCCTACAACATAGATATCTCTTCCTGATGCTTTAACTGCTTCCATTGCACCCAGTGCCATTTCGTCATTGTGTGCAAACACTGCATCTATTTCAGGCTGTGCCTGAAGTATGTTTTCCATTACGGTTAAACCTTCAGCTCTGTCAAAGTTTGCTGTTTGTTTTGCAACAACTTCGATGTCGCTTCCGTCTATTGCTTCGTTGAAGCCCTGGCCTCTGTCTCTTGCTGCAGATGCACCCGGTATTCCTTCAAGTTCAACAACTTTGCCTTTGCCGCCAAGCAGTTCGATGATATATCCTCCTGCAAGTTTGCCGCCGGCTACGTTGTCTGAAGCTATATGAGATACAACTTCACCGCCGTTAGCGCCTCTGTCAAGTGTAATAACAGGTATGTTGGCTTTGTTAGCGGCTTCTACTGCACCTTTAACCGCGTCTGAATCAGTTGGGTTTATCATTATGATATCCACGCCCTGATTAATTAAGTCTTCTACATTTGACATTTCTGTTGCTGAATCATCTTGTGAATCAGGAGTTACAAGCTTAACATTTAATTCAGCTGCT
>DMJQ01000145.1:0-456 GCA_003457065.1 Clostridiales bacterium | reverse complement strand
CCTATTGTTTTAACTTCCTTGTTTTCATTGTCTGCTGCTGCCGGTTCATTTTTGCCGCATCCAACGATTAGTGACATAATCATCAGAGCAACAACCAGCATGCTTAAAAATTTTTTCATAAAAACCTCCATAAATTTAATTAATTTTATTTCATCTTGATAATTTTTGTTTTCTATCAAGAAGTACAGCAATTAAAATTACTATTCCTTTTGCAACATCCTGGTAGTAGGATGATACCTGCATCAGATTAAGAGCATTGTTTAGAACTCCTATTATGAGAGCACCAATTGCAGTGCCTGCAATTGTACCTATTCCGCCTGCCATGCTGGTGCCTCCCAGAACGACGGCGGCTATGGCATAAAGCTCATATCCCGCTCCGGCAGTTGGCTGGGCAGAGCCTAATCTTGCAGTGATCAATATTCCTGCGAGTGCTGCAGTCATACCTGACACCGAATA
>DMJQ01000109.1 GCA_003457065.1 Clostridiales bacterium | reverse complement strand
AAGAATTATTTCTGTAACATCTTCTCTAACTCCGGGTATTGTAGAAAACTCATGCAATACCCCTTGGATGTTGATTGATGTTACAGCTGCTCCTGGTAACGATGAAAGAAGTATTCTTCTGAGTGAATTTCCAAGTGTTGTTCCATAACCTCTCTCAAGTGGTTCAACTACTATCTTCCCATATGTGTTATCATCATTTTTTTCAATTAACGTAATATTAGGTTTCTCTATTTCTATCATCCCAACCCTCCTTAGATGTGATGTTTGCCGAGGGTAATAATTCTTAATGTTTATTACTTAGAGTACAACTCGACAATTAGATGCTCTTCTATTGGTATTTCTATATCCTCTTTAGCAGGATCAGCAATTATTCTTCCTGTAAAGTTGTCAGGATCTACCTGCAGCCATTGTGGTGCGGTTTTCTTGTGATTTTCAACTAAAGCTTTAAACTTAGCTGAGCTTTGGCTCTTTTCTTTAACTTTTATTTCATCGCCTACTTTTAGAAGCATTGATGGAATATCAGCCTTCCTACCGTTTATTGTAAAATGACCGTGAACTACCAATTGTCTTGCTTCAGGTCTTGAACTTGCAAAGCCAAGTCTGTAAATTACATTGTCTAATCTCAGCTCTAACAATCTCAATATNNTATCACCGGTTTTGCCGGCCATTTTATCGGCTATTTTGAAGTACTCTAAAAATTGTCCTTCTAAAACTCCGTAATATTTTCTTACTTTTTGTTTCTCTCTTAACTGTATACCATAGTTAGTTAATTTCTTATTGCTTTGACCGTGTTGTCCTGGAGCATAATTTCTTCTTCCAATTGAACACTTGTCTGTATAACATCTGTCACCCTTTAAATATAACTTTAAGCCTTCTCTTCTGCATAATCTGCATACAGGTCCAGTATATCTAGCCATCTTTTCACCTCGTTTCTATTATACTCTTCTACGTTTTGGCGGTCTGCAACCGTTGTGTGGTATCGGAGTAACGTCTTTTATTAAATTAACCTCAAGTCCTGCTGCCTGCAATGATCTGATTGCGGCTTCTCTTCCTGAGCCCGGTCCTTTAACGTATACTTCTACTGTCTTCAAGCCATGTTCCATAGCTTTTTTTGCAGCTTCTTCTGCAACCATGCTTGCTGCATAAGGAGTAGATTTTCTTGAACCCTTAAATCCTAACTGACCTGAACTTGCCCATGAAATTGCATTTCCCTGCAAGTCGGTAAGAGTTACAAGTGTATTGTTAAAGGTTGACTTAATATGTGCCTGGCCTTTTTCAATGTTTTTACGTTCTCTTTTTCTTACTCTTGTTGTTTTTTGTTGTTTTTTAGCTGCCACTTAAGTCCCTCCTTTTACTTTTTAGATTTTTTTCCTGAAACTCTCTTAGGACCTTTTCTCGTTCTTGAGTTGTTCTTAGTATTTTGTCCTCTGACAGGCAGTCCTCTTTTATGTCTTATTCCTCTGTAGCAGTTGATTTCTTTTAATCTCTTTATATTCAACGCTACTTCTCTTCTTAAGTCACCTTCTACAGGATGCTTATCTATTTCAGTTCTTAATTGTTGTACTTCGTCTTCAGTCAGGTCTTTAACTCTTGTATCAGGGTTAACGCCTGTAATTTTTAATATTTTATTAGAAGTTGCTCTGCCTATTCCAAAAATATAAGTCAAACCGACTTCGACTCTTTTTTCTCTTGGCAAATCAACACCAGCGATTCTGGCCATTAAGCTTACACCTCCTACCTTAGTAGCTACTTAATATTTAAATTTATCCTTAGCCTTGTTTTTGTTTGTGCTTTGGATTTTCGCAAATTATCATAACCTTTCCTTTTCGTCTGATAATCTTGCATTTTTCGCACATCGGTTTTACTGATGGTCTTACTTTCATTGTAATACCTCCTTACTTTTTCCTCCAGGTTATTCTTCCTCTTGTCAAATCATACGGCGATAATTCAACAGCAACAGTATCTCCCGGAAGAATTCTGATATAGTTCATTCTCAGTTTTCCAGAAATATGCGCTAAAATCTGGTGCCCGTTTTGAAGCTCAACTTTGAACATTGCATTAGGAAGTGCTTCCAGGACTTTCCCTTCGACTTCTATTACATCTTTCTTGGACATTGATCACTCAACCTCCATTTCTTTAGATGCATTCTGTGTATATGGCTCCAAAAGCCTTCTTAAAAATGCATCTTCTAGATTTTCATTGCTTTGTAACTTATTAGCAAATTCTGTCAACACTGTATTATAAATAACTAAATGTTTAACTTTCTTCTTTTTGGGGGAGCTCAGTTTCCTAAGATCTCCGTCACATACTAATACATGCTGCTCATCTAAAATCCGACTTATAACAAACACTCTGTCTTTGTCTCTGCCTGCTTTAGATTTCACTATTTGACCAATTTTCAAATCCGTTGTTAATTCCAATAAATCACCCCTATAATACGGTTAAAAGTTCCGGTTCTCCATCTGTAATTGCAACCGTGTGCTCATAGTGGGCTGATGGTCTTCCGTCCACAGTCACTACCGTCCAGTCGTTGTCAAGTACTTTAACATGATACGTTCCAGCATTTATCATAGGTTCAATAGCAAGGACCATTCCTTCTTGCAGCCGCGGTCCTTTGCCGGGTTTTCCAAAGTTAGGTATCTGCGGTGATTCATGCATATTCTTACCCACTCCGTGACCCACATAGTCTCTTACGACTGAGAAGCCCTGTGCCTCGGCATATTGCTGTATTGCATGTGATATGTCAGACAGCCTGCAAGAGGTTTTGGCAAACTTGATTCCTTCGTAAAAGCTCTGCTTTGTTGCTTCAACCAAGCGCCTTTTTTCATCCGGTACTTCTCCAACGTAAAATGTCTTTGCACTGTCGCCTACGTATCCTTCAAAGGTTGCACCGATGTCTATGCTGACAATGTCGCCTTCTACAAGCTTTCTGTCACCCGGAAACCCGTGAACAACCTCTTCATTTACTGAAGCGCATATTGAAAATGGAAATCCGCCATAACCTTTAAATGTAGGTATTGCATTTTGAGATTTTAAGAATTCTTCAACCAGCTGGTCAAGTTCCTTAGTAGTAACACCGGGTTTAATGTTCTTTCTCACAAGTTCGTGGGACTGTGCCACCAAACGTCCGGCTTTTCTCATTATTTCTATTTCTCTTTTAGTCTTGAGGATAATCATATTATTTATTCCTCATTTTTGCAACAATGTCCTTGCCTACCTCAGATATAGGTTTCTCACCGTCTATATTAATTACTATACCTTTTTTAGTGTAGTAATCGATAAGCGGCTCTGTCTGCTCCTGGTAAACATTAATTCTCTTGGTAACTGTCTCTTCAGTATCATCTTTTCTCTGAATAAGTTCGCCGCCGCAATTGTCGCAAATTCCTTCTTTTTTAGGCTTGTTGAATGTCATATGGTATGTCTGGCCACAGCCTGAGCATACTCTTCTTCCAACAGCTCTTTCAACAAGAAGCTCTTTTCTTACTTCTATATTAACAACAAAATCTAATTTCTGTTTCATGCTCTTTAAAGCATCTTCAAGAGCATCTGCCTGCAATATTGTTCTCGGGAATCCGTCCAAAAGAAATCCGTTTCTGCAGTCGTCCTGAAGAAGTCTGTCTTTTACCAGTTCAACTGTCAATTCGTCCGGAACAAGTAATCCCTGATCCATGTATTCTTTGGCCTTTTTTCCGAGAACAGTTCCTTGTTTAATATTTTGTCGGAATATATCTCCGGTAGAAATGTGCGGTATTGAAAATTCCTTTACAATTGTTTCTGCTTGAGTTCCCTTTCCGGCTCCCGGAGGTCCCAATAAAATTGCTCTCATTTTCCTTACCTCTCCTTATTTCAAAAATCCTTTGTAGTGCCTCATCAACATCTGAGCCTCTACCTGTTTCATTGTTTCCAGAGCAACGCCTGTAACAATTAACAGTGATGTTCCGCCAAAATTAATGTTTAAATCCGTAAATGAGAATATTAAAGTTGGTATTGTCGCTATAATTGCAAGTGCTATTGCTCCTGCTATTGTTATTCTGTTTAAAACCTTGTTTAAATATTCCGCAGTCGGTCTTCCTGGTCTGATACCCGGTATGAAGCCTCCGTTTTCTTTGAGGGTAGTTGAATATTCAAATGGGTTGAACTGCACCGCTGTATAGAAATACGTGAAGAATATTATCAGCAATATGTTTAATATTGTATAGATATATACTCCCGGGCTTTGAGCAACCGAAAAATATTTTTGTACTCCCAGAGTCATGCTCGGGAAGAAGAACGCCAGTGTCTGCGGTATTGCCAAAAGTGTTGAAGCAAATATTACCGGCATAACTCCTGCCATTAATACTTTCATAGGAATGTGTGTGCTTTGTCCGCCGTACATTTTTCTTCCTACAACTCTTTTTGCATACTGAACAGGTACTTTTCTTTCGCCCTGCTGTATAGCTATAACTCCAACTACTATTACAAAGGCAAATACCAGGAATATTAAAATTTCCAATATGTTAACAGCACCGTTTTGTACTTGATAAATCATAGTTCCCAGGTCTCTTGGATAACGTGATACTATACCGATCATGATAATCAGTGATATACCGTTTCCGATACCTTTGTCTGTTATCAGCTCTCCTAACCACATCAGGAATGCAGTACCGGCTGTAAGAACAATTACAACTGAAAGTATCAATAAAAAGCTTCTGTCTATAATTGCTGAATTAAAGAATCCAA
>DMJQ01000025.1 GCA_003457065.1 Clostridiales bacterium | reverse complement strand
ACAATATTATATTATTCAGCAGAAAAAATACAGGAACAAGCAAAGTTGACAGCATAAAATTGATGGATGAAATGTGGGAGCACGTTACTCCCACAATGAAAGGCATCAATTCCACAAATATTTTTTATGACGGTCTGGTTTCATATGCCGAAAGCTCGGGAAAACATCTTTTATATGATGCGGTAGATGTGCCGAAGAAAAAAGAAATGCGCCCGCCGCTAAATAAAGTAATAAGTTTCATTAAAGATTCCTTGGATAAGGACATACCCATAGCGTTTCTGAACTTGTGCAACGGAGAAGAAAAGTTCCTTGATAAATGGCATTGGGTCACATTGGTGTCTATGGAATATAAGGGGGACTTAAGCACGGTGACCGCGGAAATTCTGGACGAAGGCATGAAAAAATCAATTGACCTGCTTTTGTGGTACAACACAACGACTCTCGGCGGAGGTTTTGTTTCATTTTCATTGCAATAACAAGATAAAATCAACAGCGGGAACTGCTTGAGAAAATGTTGAAAATTATTTTAAAAAAGTTGTTGACATATTACTTTATTTGGCATAAAATAAAAACAAAGAAAACATATAAAAATAGTATGATATAAAGGAGAAGCAGTTATGGCAAATATTCATAAAAGTTTAACTGAATTAATTGGAAAGACTCCATTGCTCGAACTTACAAACTACGAGAAAAAATATAATTTAAAATCAAGAATCATTGCAAAATTGGAATACTTTAATCCTGCAGGAAGCGTCAAAGACAGAATCGCTTATGCAATGATAAAAGATGCAGAAGAAAAAGGCATTCTGAAAGAAGGCTCGGTAATCATAGAGCCTACAAGCGGAAACACGGGAATAGGTATTGCAAGTGTGGCAAGAGCAAAGGGCTATAGAACAATTCTTACCATGCCGGAAACAATGAGTGTGGAAAGAAGAAATCTTTTAAAAGCTTATGGTGCAGAACTTGTATTGACGGACGGAACCAAGGGCATGAAAGGTGCAATTGCGAAAGCGGAAGAGCTTGCAAAAGAAATTCCTAATTCATTTATTCCGGCACAGTTTGATAATCCTGCAAACCCTGCAATGCATTATGCAACCACAGGGCCTGAAATCTGGGAAGATACCGACGGAAAAGTAGATATTTTTGTATCAGGTATAGGAACAGGCGGAACCATTACCGGAACAGGCAAATTCTTAAAAGAAAAAAATCCGAATATAAAAGTTGTTGCGGTAGAACCTGCGGATTCTCCGGTTCTTTCAAAAGGAGTATCAGGAGCTCATAAAATTCAGGGAATAGGTGCAGGATTTGTTCCGGGTACATTGGACACTTCAATTTATGATGAAGTTATAGCGGTGCAAAACGAAGATGCCTTTAAAAAGGGAAGAGAAATAGTGCAGGCCGAAGGTGTGTTGGTAGGTATTTCATCCGGAGCTGCTTTATGGGCAGCATCAGAGCTGGCACAAAGACCTGAAAATGAAGGCAAGACAATAGTTGTTCTTCTTCCTGACACGGGCGAGAGATATTTGTCGACAGCATTATTTGCCGATTAATCATTGACAATAAATTAATTGGAATATAAAATCATTTCATAGTATGAAATGATTTTTTTTATGCCGCGAATCTGTTTTTAGGACGGAATGAGATAGACGGAATTTTTCCGCGGTGAATTTCATATTTATTAATCAGAATATGGCTGTGAATTGAGTTATGTACAATGAAACTCCGACGGGCATTTTTTGGTTCGGGAAATTCAGGTGTGATGCAGACGCACTGCAGGCGCACTGTATATTGATAAAGTATGGAAATATTAGCGGTTAAATAATATGGAGGTGATCGTGTGATCTTACTGAAGGAACAAATTGACCGGTATGTCAGGCAGACAATTATTCCGGAAATCGGTGAGGCAGGACAGAAAAAGCTTCTTGAATCATCTGTATTTGTTTGCGGGGAAAACGTTAGAGAAATTTCGGCTCTGACAATGTATCTTGCGGCAATGGGAATAGGAAATATATGTTGCAGCCTAAAAGACATCCGTGGATATGATGATTTGTTTTCAAATTCAATCGGTTTAAACAGCGATGTTAAAATCAGGCTTGCACATGATGACAGAAGTGAAGCCCACATCAGAGTGTTTCTTGGAACCGGAACCTTCGTTAAAAAAGCCGTTAAAGCCTGCCGGGATACAGGGCTGAAATTTATTCCCTCCATCATATCGGTAACCAATCAATGGAGAGCTGTGCTGAAGACTTTCACAGATTGCCGCAGTCTGACCAATTTTATGGAAACATTAAATTCAGATAAAAAGGATAACTTTTCTGTTTCCTTTATGTCAGACATGTCAGGAGCGCTATGTTCCATGGAAGCGGTCAAGCTTTGCCTTAATATGGGGAAAACCAATGACGGTTTATTGCTGTATGATTTATTTAACATGGAATTTGCTGCATATGAAAGTAATGAAATAGAAAAGGCTATGGAGTATTTTTACAGAGCAGATGAAAAATCAGATAATGAAACATTCGGCAAGCTCTCTGAAGCAAAGGTGCTGATCGTGGGAGCGGGAGGACTGGGTTCGCCGGTAGCACTTGCATTGGCGACAGCTGGAGTCGGAACATTGGGTGTGGTTGATTCGGATTGTGTTAAAGCAAGCAACCTTAACAGGCAGGTGCTTCATGCGATATCACGCATCGGAATGCCAAAGGCGGAATCAGCGAAAATTTCATTGGAAAAAATCAATCCTCAAATAACCGTCAACACATACGGCGAATATTTGAGTAGGGAAAATGTCGCAGATATAATTGAAACATATGACCTGGTGATTTCGGCGGTGGACAATATTCAGACAAGATATCTGCTGAATGATGCGTGTTATTTTATGAATAAGCCTCTTATTGAAGCAGGTGTTTTAAGATTTGACGGAACAGCCACCACAATTATTCCCCATGAAGGGCATTGTTACCAATGCATTTATCCCAATGTTAATTCAGGCGTCATGTCTTGTGCAAAAGCCGGGATTTTAGGGGCGGTGCCGGGCATAATTGGATTTGTTCAGGCAGCCGAGGCGTATAAAGTGATTGTGGGAGCAGGAACGACATTAAAAAATAAAATTTTGTTATACGACGGTCTGGAGATGGAATTTGATGTTATAAACATTGAAAAAAATCCCGAATGCCCTCTTTGCGGGAAAAATCCAACAATAAAAGAGCTTCAGGATTATACTGTTACGTGTGAAATTGATGAAGTATAACAGCGTTTGTTATTTAATAAAGTTTGTGAATGCTTTTCTTTCCGGTTCCGGGCTTTGAATTTTGCCTTCACCGAATTCGATTAATTTCATAAGCCATGCCATGTTTTTTCCAAGGACTCTCATAACCTGGATGCCCTCTTCGTCATTGAGAGCTTCACCGCGTTTTAAGCCAAAAATTATGTTCCAAGAATTTGATGTGGGCATCAGCATTTCGGAATATGTTATATAATTGTTCAGCTGGCTGAATGCCTGCATGCCTCCGGCACGCCTTACCGCTACGACACTTGCGCCTACTTTGTGCCTGAATAATCCGTTGTTTGCGCTGCCTACATATATTGCTCTGTCAAGAAATGCTTTCATTGTTGCTCCAATATCTGAAAAATGAACAGGTGAGCCGAAAATTATGCCGTCGGCTTCCTTCATTTTTTGAATCCACTCATTGACTTCGTCGTCTATTATGCATCGTTCATTTCTGTTTTTAAAACATGAATTGCATGCTGTGCAGCCCTGGATTTTTTTATTTCCAACATGAATTATTTCAACATCAATATTTTCTTTTTCTAATTGTTCGGCCGCTATTTTAATGGCCTCATATGTATTTCCTTCTTTTCTCGGACTTCCGTTAAATGCAACTACTTTCATACTTACCTCCAGTTTTATTTAGTGTATTATACTAAATAAAATAAGCAAATACAATAAAAAACAAATTTAAAGTATTTTTCTTTTACCCACATGTGGTATAATAAGGGCAATAGTATTTTGGGAGAATCGTATGGATTATAACAAAAATAAGGATTTTGTATACATTAATTTAAAATATGTATTGAGTGTCGTAGGCATATGCTTTGTTTCAACTCTGCTTTCAATCGTTATGAATGAAGCGGGAATAGGAAAAGAAAATACACTCATGGTGTTTATTGTGGGTGTTCTGGCAGTCACAACAGTTACCAGAGGATATATTTACAGTACGGCTGCAGCATTAATCAGCGTTATCGTGTTTAACTACCTGTTCGCACAGCCCATACTCAGCCTTAAAATAAGCAATACCAAGGATATTATTCTCATGGTGTTTTTCCTTATAACATCATTGATTGCAAGTACCATGACATCAAAACTGCAGTACCAGACAGAAATATCAAGGCGCAATGAGAGGACAGCAAGGTTTCTTTATGAGGTGGCAAAAGGCTTTTTTAATGTAACAGGAAATGAAAACATTATTTTAAAAGGCATCAATTATATAAAGGATTATGCCGGCTATGACTGCTATGTAAAATTGAACAATGAAGAAAAAATTTACAGCACCGAAGGCATATCTGATTTTGAAGAAATAAAAAAGGAACATATAATTCTTATTCCTATTAAGGGCATGTCAATGCAAAGGGGAGAAGTACAGATTGTAAACGTTGACACCAGCTTATCTCCCGAGGACGACATGATAATCAAAACAATTGTGCATCAGATGGCTATTGTTTTGGACAGAGAATTTATTTACGAGGAAAGACAGAAAATAAAAGTAGATATGGAGAGGGAACAATTAAAGAGCACGCTCCTAAGAAGCATATCTCATGACATCAGGACACCTCTCACGGGAATTAAAGGAGCAAGCGAACTGATACTGGATAGCTATGAAAATTTAGATGCGGAAAATATAAAGAAGCTGGTATCTGACATTTACGATGAATCAACTTGGCTTATGAAAACCGTGCAGAATATACTTGACATGACACGCATAAGTGAAGGAAGGCTGACGGTCAGCAAAAGCTATGAAGCCGTTGATGATAGTGTGAATCAGACACTGACACTCGTGCCGCGGCTGCACGAATCCGGAAGGCTTCACGTATCGGTTCCCGATGAAATAGTCATTGTTCCGGTTGACGGAAGACTTTTTGTCCAGGTCATGGTGAATCTGTTAGACAATTCGTACAAACATGCGGGAGAAAATGCTCAGGTATATTTAAATGTTTTTGTTGAAGGTTTATCGGTTGTTTTTGAGGTTTCAGACGACGGAAGAGGAATTGAACCTGCAATAATCAATAATATATTTGATGGATTTGTGACAAACCATAAAAAGAATGTTGCCGACGGCAGTCTGGGTGTCGGACTGGGGCTAACAATATGCAGGGAAATCGTAAAGGCTCACGGTGGAACATTAACAGCCGGAAATCTAAAGACAGGAGGGGCGGTATTTAAGGTTGTGCTTCCCCTGGAGGTTGAGAAATGAATAAGAAAATATTAATAATAGAAGATGATAATAAGATAGTGAGCTTTATGTCCATGGCTTTAAAGGCTAAAGGCTATTCAATTGTATCGGCAAGGAACGGCAATGACGGTATCCTGTATTTCTGCACCGAAAATCCTGATATAATACTGCTGGATCTGGGGTTGCCGGATATGGACGGGTCCGAAATAATCAGCCAGGTGAGAAATGTTTCTGAGATACCGGTGATAATTGTATCGGCAAGAGAGCAGGAAAGCGATAAAATCGCAGCGCTTGATGCGGGAGCAAACGATTATGTCACCAAGCCTTTTTCAATGGGTGAACTGCTTGCTCGGATAAGGGTTATGGAGAGACTGATTGAGAGAGAAAGCACACATGTGCCGGAAAGTGTATATAAACTTGATTATCTTACGGTGGACAGTGAAAAGCACAGGGTGTATGTGGACGATGAAGAAATTCATCTCACTCCCATTGAATTTAAGCTGCTGCTTTTATTGATAGCCAACAGAGGAAAAGTTATAACACACAGCCAGATATCCAAGGAAGTCTGGGGGTATGGAGAAACCGGAGATTCTAAGAGCATAAGGGTTTTTATGGCGAGCTTAAGAAGAAAAATAGAGAAAGACAGTTCAAATCCGAGATTTATATTAACTGAAATAGGAGTAGGTTACCGGTTTGCGGATGAATAAAAATATAGATAAAAAGACAAATAGAAAATTAAGTTGGTTAATATATCCGACTGTCGTTAGAAAGTTAACTGCATAAACGAAAGCAAAGAATCTCATTTGTACAATTTGTATAATGAGATTCTTCGATTTCTAAAGGATGGAGCTTTATGAGATAAAGGTTTTAATGTTATCGGTAAATTTTAAAACTTCTTCGGTTCTTCCTATTATTATCAGCCTGTCATCCTCCTTAAAAATGTAATCAGCCTTTGGCATAGTAACCAGGCTGCTTCCGTTTTTTATGAGGAGTATGTTGATGTGGTATTTTTTTCTCACATCAATCTGTTCTATGCTGCAATCGGTCCAATCCTCTATAACCGGTATTTCAAATATGGAGTATTCATCCGTGATCGAGAAATAATCCAGAACGTTGTTTGCGCTGCAGCGTATGGCAAGTTTTTCGGCCATGTCCTTGTCGGGATAAACAACTTCGTCGGCACCGTTTCTTAAAAGAAATTTAGCCTGTATGTCCCTGCTTGATTTTGATATTACATACTTAGCTCCCAGATCTTTAAGAAGCGAGGTGATTTCCAGTGAAGACTGAAAGGTATCACCTATCGTAACAAAGCAGATGTCAAAATTGCTTACACCCAGTGATCTTAAAACATCTTCCTTGGTACAGTCGCCTATCTGAGCATCCGTAACAAGTGAAGCCATTTCATCTATCACAGCTGCATCTTTATCCACGATCATGACATCATTGTTCAGTTCTGACATTTTAAGAGCCAGATGACGGCCGAAAGCTCCCATTCCTATAATTAAAATTGATTTCATAATAATCTCCTATCTCCTATCTACTATCCTATAACTATTTTTTCATACGGTCTGCTGAGTGGTGCAGGTTCTTTTCTTTCTGCTATTACGACAGCTACCGACAGAACGCCTACCTTGCCGCCGTACATCAGCAGAGTTATTATAATTTTGGAAAACGCATTAAGCGACGGTGTTATTCCAAGAGTTAACCCGACTGTTCCGATTGCCGAAAATACCTCAAACATTATTTCCTCCAGAGTAAAGCTCTGAACGGCACTTATCAGTATTACGGAAATAAGTGCGGTCGACATATATATGACCGTTATGGCACTTGCCTTTTTCAAAGAGTCTGTTTCAAGCCTGCGCTTGAAAATGGTTATATCGGGACTTTGTTTCGCTGATGCCAGGGCAGTGACAACCAGTACAACGAAAGTTGTGGTTTTGATGCCTCCAGCGGTGGAACCGGGGCTTCCCCCTATAATCATCAATATCATTGTCAGCAGGCTTCCGCCTTCGGACAACTTATTTAAAGTGATTGTATTAAATCCGGCGGTTCGAGGTGTTACCGACTGAAAAAAAGATGCCAGTATTTTTTCTTTTAAATTCATGCCTGCCATGCTGTAATTGGTTTCAATTACAAAAAATATGAGCGCTCCTCCAAATACGAGAAAAGCAGTTGTCACCAGAACTATTTTCGTGTGAAGCTGATATTTCCTAAATTTCAAATGATTATGTGCAATATCATCCCATACGACAAAACCTATGCCGCCTATGACTATTAATGATGCAATGGTTATATTTACTGTGATATCATCAGCATAGGACGTAAGGGAAGAAAACTGCCTGTATTTTCCCATCAAATCAAAGCCTGCGTTGCAGAATGCAGAAACAGAATGAAATATTCCGTTGTACAGCCCTTCTTTTAATCCCATTCTCGGATAGAACCGGATCGTTAATAATAATGTTCCTATACTCTCAAATATGAATGTCCTGATAAGGATTTTTTTTATCAGCAGAACAATTCCGCCAATTTTTAAGGTGTTGGCTGACTCCATCAGCAGCCTTCTTTCCTTCAATCCTATTTTTCTTCCCAAAAACATTGAAAACAGCGTGATTATGGTCATGAAACCAAGTCCGCCTATCTGTATAAGAGTTAATATTACAATTTGTCCAAATAAAGACCAGTGTGTATAGGTATCGTAAATTACAAGACCTGTTACGCAAAAANNTCAATAAAAGGTGTCGGTGTTCCGTCTCTTGAGGATACCGGCAGACTTAGAATAAAACCTCCTAAAACTATTATCAATAAAGTTCCTACTACTATTATTTCCGTATAATTCAACTTAAGATTTTTAGCCTTAAACATTGTATGCCATTCCTTTTTGTAATTGCGCATGTTCTGACCGGAATCATTCTCGTCAGCGGCAGGAGGGTCAGCAATCATGTAGATTTTGTCAATAAAAAATAAATTAATAAAAAATATTGCCGCAACCGATAAAATTATAATTAAATTCATTTTCGATCCTTCCTTAGTAAGCGATTGTAACATAATTAATATAAAAAAGATGTTAAAGTATTTGAGCGGGCATTAAAAAAGTATAAGTAACCGCAAGTGTATCTTAACAGAATCTTTATATTGTGATTATTAGTTGTGGCCGAAGGGCAGAATGAAACTAACGGCGTAGGTTCAAGAGCCATTGAAAGAGACTCTGAAGATAAGGCTAAATATGATGCGNNAAAAGACAGCCACGGAGATTGCTCGGATCTATTAAAAAGACTTATGAACTTCGTGAAGAAATAAATCTTAAAATTAAATAATTACAATAAATATAAAAAGACAATCATACGATTGCCTTTTTATATTACGCTGCTAAATTTTTGTAAAGTTATTAATATTTTATTAAATTTTTAATGATTGGAATTATTTTGGTTATACTATTCCTGAAATCTAAATTCATTAATGGAGGTTAATATGAAAAAATTAGCATTGATAGTATGTGCATTAATGCTTTTCAGCATGGTTGCATGTACAAATAACAAAGGAAATGTCGGTGGCAATAATGCCGTACCAAATACTGATAACGGCAAAGTAACAGATGGAACAAATGGAATGACAGGAACTGATGGTAAGACAGGAACTGATGGCAAGACAGGAATAGGCACAAACGGTAAAAACCAAACATTGACCGGCAAGGCAGAAGGCTATGGCGGAGAAGTAAGTGTAACTGTTGAAGTTAACGGCAACGATATTGTATCCGTAAAGGCTGTCGGAGACAAAGAAACCGCAGGAGTCGGCTCTAAAGCAATTGAACAGCTACCGGCAAAAATCGAAGCAGCTGATTCCACAGATGTTGACGTGGTTTCCGGAGCAACTGTAACAAGCAATGCCATAAAAGAAGCCGTAAATAAGGCTTTGGAAAGCAAAAAATAAAATCATTACTTAATGTCATTAAGTTGAAAATTTACCGACATAAAAGGCTGTTGCATTGCAATTATACAGGGTCATTCATATTCTTAGCTGGATGACATGAATTGCTCAATGCAGCAGTTCTTTTTTTATCAATACATATTGGCATAATCGAATTCATACCGACAGATGTCACCAAACGGGACAATCCCGGCAATGCCGGCTGCTTTCACTCCGACGCTTAAGGATGAAAGACGTGTGGAACAAAAACACTACTGTAAAAAGAAATATCAAAAGGTGAGAAAAGTATCTGAGTCAGAGCACAAAAAAAAGACATATGAAGCACATGTCTTTGAATGTCATACTAAATGCTGTCTTAATGTCGTTGAGCTGTGTCATTTTATTAATCATAAAGTGACGATAAAATAAGCGATGTTGAAGATTCTTTAATATAATCTATTTTATGGAGCTCATCCTGCAATGCCTTTAACCCGAGAGGTGATATGCATCTTACTTTCATTAATATGCACCACGTTCCTGTCAGTATATGGCATTCCTCAATTACCAGATCCGGTATTTCAAGCCTCTTTAATTGTTCAAGCAGTTTGTCATAGTTAGTTGTCCTGACTCTCAGGGAAATTAACGCATTTGTTGTATATCCGAGCTTAAACCAGTTTATTGTGGCTTTGTAACCTGAAATGATGCCTTGGTCTTCAAGTTTGGTTACTCTGTTATGTATTGCAGGCCTCGANNTGATAATTCCTCGTGAGAAATTCTTCCTTCTTTTTCAATGTTTTCGATTATTTGCATATCTAATGAATCCATTTTATACCTCTTACATTCATAAAGTAATATTATATCAGTAATATTATATCCTAAAACAGTTTTAATATAGCACAGTAAACCATTATTTGCAAATGATTTTTTAGTAAATGTTAAAATTCTAAGGTATATTGACTGCCATAATGTCTTGTGATATAATGTAAAAAAATTGTCTGCTTATGCTTTGCCGCCGGGTAAAGCTGTATGAGCGCTCGAATTTCATACCATTAGGCCTTTGAAGGTATGAACTTTTTGGGCGCTTTCTTTATCTGGAGGTATATATGAGAAATAAATCACTTTTATCACATTTTGCAAAGTATGTTAGTTTGAATGTAATTGCCATGTTAGGGCTGTCCTGCTATATCCTTGCTGATACTTTTTNNTTTTTTATAGCCGGAAGTTTCTTTTCTGATGAATTAAGCATATTGCTCGGAAGTAACAAAGCTACTTTTAAAATGTGCAACACATATTTAAAAACATTGATGTGTTTTGCACCGATATTTATTCTGAATGATATTTTGGTTGCTTTCGTGCGCAATGACGGCTCTCCGAAATTATCAATGTCGGCTATGCTTATAGGAAGTATTTCTAATATTTTTTTAGATTACGTTTTTATTTTTCCTTTCAAAATGGGCATGTTCGGTGCGGCTTTTGCAACAGGCCTTGCTCCTGTAATCAGTATAATTTTTATGTCAGGATATTTTATTAAAGGGAAAAATAATTTTCACCTTGTTCGAGAACGGTTCTGTCTATCTAACATTAAGACGATTTCATCACTTGGTATATCTTCGTTGATTACAGAGGTTTCATCGGGAATTGTAATCATAATTTTTAATATCACCATTTTAAAATTAGCGGGGAATTTAGGTGTAGCGGCTTACGGAATTATTGCTAATCTTGCTTTGGTTTCCACGGCAATATTTACAGGGATAGCACATGGAATTCAACCGATCATCAGTGAAAATTATGGTGTCCGAAATTATAATAATATTGGAAAGGCATTAAGATACGCATTGGTTACCTCGGTTGCTTTTTCAGTTGTGGTTTATGCATTCTCATTTCTGTTATCGCCGCAAATTGTTTCTATTTTTAACAAAAATAATGATAAAGTATTGTCTGAGTTAGCGGTTAAAGGCATTCGCATTTATTTCATAGGCTTTTTATTTTCAGGGTGCAATATTGTCTCTGCTTCCTTGTTCAGTGCTTCCGAAAAGCCGGTGCAATCATTTGTTATATCTGTTTTACGCGGATTCATTTTAATTGANNCTGTACCGCTGCTTTTGTTATTAACATTTATTTTGAAAATAAACGGAGTGTGGATGTCATATCCGTTGACAGAATTTATTACTCTCATTGTTGCTGTATTTTTTTTAAGACAGGAGAATTTAAATAATCCTTTTTAAAGCAATATTGCTGCCGGCTGATGATATGAATATGCCTAATGAGACAGTTCAAAAAGTCATATATCATTTGGCGCAGACATTATCACCGAAAAAGCTGCAGAGTGTTGACAAAACCATGTGTTTGTAATATAATTTTTTTGTTAGAATAAGCCTATAGATATTAGAAATTAGGGGGCAGATTTTAGTGTAATTAATGTACGCTGAAATTTGCCCTTGTTTTTTAAAAAAATCAAATATATCTAATATAAAGATTAGGAGGATAAAATGGGAAAGGTAATTATTACGGGAAATTCACTGACCTTGGAAGAAGTTGCTTCTGTATGCAGAGATTATTATGAGGTTGAGCTGTCAAAGTCAGCTGTTGACAAGATTGCCGCATCAAGAAAAATCGTTGAAGAATTTGTGGAAAATGAAGATGTTGTTTATGGTATTACAACAGGATTGGGAAGATTCAGCGATGTTTCAATTTCAAAAGAAGAATCAAGGCTGCTTCAAAAAAATTTAATAGTGACTCATGCGGTGGGTGCCGGGAAACCATTTGAAACAGAGATCGTAAGAGGCATAATACTTCTGAGAATCAACAATCTGGCGAAGGGGTACTCGGGTGCAAGACCGGAAACAATTCAGACGATGATTGACATGCTCAATAGAAGAGTCCACCCTGTAGTTCCTCAGAAAGGTTCGCTGGGGTCAAGCGGAGATCTTGCACCGCTGTCTCATATGGTTCTTCCTATGATCGGACTTGGCATGGCTGAATACGGCGGAGTTGTTATGCCCGGCGAAGAAGCGATGAAAAAAGCAGGAATACCTGTAATTGAACTGACATCCAAGGAAGGGCTTGCTCTGATAAATGGTACGCAGGTTATGACTGCAGTCGGTGCACTCACTGTATACGATGCTCTGAACCTAATTAAAGTTTCGGATATTGCAGCGGCTTTAAGCTTTGAAGCACATAACGGAATAGTTGACGCTCTTGATCACAAGGTTCACGATGTAAGACCTCACAAGGGACAGAAGGATACAGCAAGAATCCTGCTTCAGCTTCTGGAAGGCAGCAAAATGACAACGAGACAGGGAGAAATAAGAGTGCAGGATGCTTATTCCCTAAGATGTACTCCGCAGGTTCATGGTGCAAGCAAAGATGCAATCAACTATGTTAAAGAAAAGGTTGAGATAGAAATTAACTCGGTTACCGACAATCCGATTATTTTCCCGGAAACAAAGGAAGGCATATCGGGAGGCAATTTCCACGGCCAGCCCATGGCATTGAGCTTTGATTTTTTAGGCATAGCACTGGCAGAACTTGCAGATATATCCGAACGAAGAATTGAAAGGCTTGTTAACCCGGCACTTAGCGGACTGCCTGCATTTCTCGTAGAGCACGGCGGATTGAATTCGGGATTTATGATTGTTCAATATTCGGCGGCTTCACTGGTTTCCGAAAATAAAGTATTGGCTCATCCTGCATCTGTAGACAGCATTCCATCATCAGCTAATCAGGAAGACCATGTATCCATGGGAACAATAGCTGCGCGCAAGGCAAAAGAAATTATGGAAAATGTCAGAAGAGTGCTTGCGATGGAATTAATGTGTGCGTGTCAAGGAATTGACTTGAGAGGAAACAAAGGCCTGGGCAAGGGAACGATGCCTGCCTATAAGTCTGTGAGAGAGTGTGTACCAATGTTGAAAGAAGACAGACCGCTTTATGAAGACATTAATAAATGCGAAGAATTGATAATTGACAAAGCAATTGTTAATTCCTGTGAAAAAGCGGCAGGCAACATTGTATTTTAAATCTGCGAAATTTGTTTGTTTCATAATGTGGATTCAGAAATTTCACTTCGGCTAATTTTTTATACGTAGTTTAATTGACGGATCAGGTGTTCATAAAACAATATATAATAGTTATAGTAGGCTGTTGCATTGCGGTTTTACCGCAGTGCGGCAGCCTGTTTTTTGTTGATATATAATCAATTAAATGATATAATATGATAAAAAATTTTGCATTATGAATATTACAGAAGAACTAATAATATATTTTTTGGAACAAATAAAAAGAATTTAACGTCTAATATTATAACCGAGCGGGGTGAAAGAATGAAAAGCAACGAAATATTGCTTGTTGAAAAAAGCCGGAAGGGAGATGTTGATGCTTTTGAGGAGCTTATCAGAGATTATAAGAAAAGTGCTTACAACATAGCTCTGAAAGTTCTTCAGAATGTTGAAGACGCGGAAGATGCATCACAGGAAGCTTTAATTAAAGTTTTTAAGAGCATCAAAAATTTTAATATGCAGTCAACATTTAAGGTATGGCTGTACAGAATTGTTGTAAATACATGTATTGATTTTAAAAGAAAGAAAAATGTCAATGCGTTTTCAATTGACGAAGATATTGATTTAGGCGGAAACAGCGGTCTGCGAAGAGAAATTGCCGACGACTCAGGCAACCCGGATGTCCTGCTTGAAAAAAACTTCAACAATAAGGTTGTTGTTGAAGCTGTCAATAAATTAGATGACATTTACAGAACCATTATTATCTTAAGAGATATTCAGGGGTTTTCGTACGGTGAAATAGCAGAAATTTTGTCGTGTAATTTGGGTACGGTAAAGTCAAGGCTCAACAGAGCAAGGAAAAACTTGAAGGAAATACTTGAAAATGAATTGGAAATTCAGTGCTAAGGTGGTGAGAATATGAATTGTAACGAAGTAAATGATTATTTATCTTTATATATTGATGATGAATTAAGTGAAGAAGAAAAAAAGTCAATGGATGAGCATTTAAAAAATTGCCCGGATTGCAGCAAAGAGTTAGAAGAATACAGGAAAATCATACAAGCGTTGAGAGAGCTGCCGGATGAAGAACCACGTGCAGGATATTGCAAGAGACTTAACGAAAAGCTTTTAAATATAAAGCCGGATGAAATAGACGAAATAAAAGAAGAGACTGAAATACAGGATGCCGTAATAACACCGATGAAAAGAAATCGAATATCCAGATGGGTGAAATACGGCGGGCTTGCTGCTGCTTTTGTGCTGATAGTTTTTTTATNNTAGTGCTGATAGTTTTTGTATACGGATTGAACAGGAGCGGAATGGACTATTCGATTAATGAAATGACTTCTGATATAGGGGAAACTCCGAATATGCAGGCAGTTCCTGAAGAAGCTCCGGCAGAAAATTTTAGAGCCGCTCTCAATACCCGCGATATCAGCGGAGCAAGTGATAATTACACTGCGTTCGATGCTAAAGCCAAACAGGACACCATGGAAAGCGAGATAAGCGCTGATGATTCCACAGGACAGGAAAGCCCGGCTGCAACCGAAAACAGAGAACTCAAAATAATCAAGACGGGAGACATTTATGTCCAGACAAAAGATTATAATAATTTCCTGAATGAAATGACGGCAAAAATCGCATCATTGGGCGGCTATATAGAAAATAACAACACGGAAGTCTACCAGGTGTATGAGAATGATAAGCTCATGCACGGAAACTTAAAAATTCGTGTTCCTAAGGAAAGTTTCGATGAAGCTGTAAGCTATCTGGAAGAAACAACCGAAATAAGAAGAAAGAACATTGGTGAAACAGATGTAACAAAAGAATATTACGATAAAGATAACAAGGTCCAAAACCTTGAGGTTCAGGAGCAGCATCTGAGAGAATTGTTTGAGAAAGCAACCACCGTTGAAGAAATGCTCCAGATTGAAAATGAATTAAGAAGAGTAAGAACGGAAATT
>DMJQ01000019.1:4435-6112 GCA_003457065.1 Clostridiales bacterium | reverse complement strand
CTTTCATCACATCACCCAGCTGTCCTGTAAGCTGAAGCTTGCCCTCACCTTTCATGGTATTGACCTCGATGAAAAGAGTTTCTCCGCCGACCTGTGTCCACGCAAGACCTGTCACCACGCCTACCTGATCATCCTCATAGATAAGGTCGTAATCATACTTAGGTATTCCCAGATATTTTTTAAGGTTGCCGTTGTTTATGGTTACGGATTTCTTCTTGTTTTCAACTATCTGAACAGCCGCTTTTCTCACAAGTTTTCCTATATTTCTCTCTAAATTTCTCACTCCGGATTCTCTTGTGTATCTTTCAATTATTGCGTTTATTGCGTTCTGAGAAATATTAACCTGCTTTTCTTTTAAGCCATGTTCCTTTATTTGTTTTTTGATTAAATATTTTTCTGCGATGTTTCTCTTTTCAATATCAGTATAACCGGATATTTCAATAACTTCCATTCTGTCTAAAAGAGGTTCCGGAATAGTCGAAGTAGTGTTTGCGGTAGTTATGAACATTACATTTTCCAGACTGAACGGTGCCTCAATATAATGGTCAGTAAAAGTTTTGTTCTGCTCCGGATCCAGTGCCTCTAAAAGTGCCGAAGCCGGGTCACCTTTGTAATCACCTGCAAGCTTATCAATTTCATCCAGCAGGAACACGGGATTGTTAACTTTCACTTTGGCTATCGACGATATTATTCTTCCCGGAATAGCACCGATATATGTTCTTCTGTGCCCTCTTATTTCCGCCTCGTCCCTGACTCCTCCCAGGGATATTCGCACGTATTTTCTGTTCATTGCCCTTGCAATTGATTTGGCAATGGAAGTCTTTCCTACTCCCGGAGGTCCGACAAAGCACAATATTGGCCCTTTCATGTTTTTATTAATATTTTTAACGGCAAGGTATTCCAATATTCTTTCTTTTACTTCATCCAGGCCGTAATGGTCTTCTGACAATATTTTTCTGGCTTTCTTTAAATCCGTGTTGTCCTTCGTTTTTTTATTCCACGGCAAATCAATGAGCCAGTCCGCATATGTCCTTATGACACCTGCATCCGGTGAAGATGATGATATTTTTAAAAGCTTGTTTACTTCTTTTTCAGCTTTTTCTTTGACTTCCTTAGGCATGTTTGCGTCTGAAATTTTCTTCATGTATTCATCTACTTCAAATTCCGTGCCTTCATCCTCGCCCAGTTCTTTCTGGATTGCTCTCAACTGCTCCTTTAAATAATAATCCTTTTGAAATTCAGCCACCTGTTTTCTCACAAGCTCGCTTATTTCATTTTCTATTTCCAGCACCTTAATTTCCTTTGACAGGAATGCGTTGATTGCTTCAAGCCTTTCGTACGGGTCAAAAATTTCCAGCAATGACTGTTTTTGTTCCGGCTTTAAATAAATATATGATGCCACCACGTCAGCCAGTTTATCCGGATTCCTTATTTCTTTCAGTGATATTAGCGCATCCGGTGCTATTTTGGCATAAATGAGGGAATATTCTTCAAAGTTTTCCAAAGTCAGGCGCACCATTGCTTCCAGCTTGTTGCTTAACGGCTGGCTGTAATTATAGACGTATTCATCTAATGCCGCCTGGAAGTATGGATCTTCCTGCACCATGGAAGCAATTTTCGCTCTGTTTATGCCTTCAACCAGAACCCTTATATTGTCTCCCGGCATTTTAATCATCT
>DMJQ01000019.1:0-4400 GCA_003457065.1 Clostridiales bacterium | reverse complement strand
AAAAATCATCTTCCTTTGGCGAATCTACATCGGCTTCCTTCTGAATCGTAAGAAATATGTCCGAGTCTTCAAGCATTGCTTCTTCCAACGCATTGATGGACTTTTCCCTCCCGATGTCAAAATGAATAACCGTATCAGGGAATATTCCTATTCCTCTGATTGGGATCAAAGGAAGAGTCCTGTTCTCTACACTGTAATTTTCAATCATATAGTCTCCTTAGTAAAAACTGCCTGCTTAAGGCAGGCAGTTTATGAAGCATTTTCTTTTTTATCAGATAAAGGCTTTTTGGTTAACACTAATTTCGGTTCACTCTTGTTAACAATAGTATCTTTAGTGATTACACATTTTTTAATGTCATTTCTTGATGGTATTTCATACATAACATCAGTCATTGTACTTTCAAGAATTCCTCTTAAGCCTCTGGCGCCTGTATTAATTTGAAGTGCTCTGTCAGCTACTTCTTCCAAAGCTTCTTTCTCAATTTCCAATTCTACATTATCCATTTTAAACAATTCCTTGTATTGCTTCACCAAGGCATTTTTAGGTTCTGTAAGAATTGACATCAAGGCTTTTTTATCCAGCTTTTCCAAAGCAACAACCACCGGCATTCTTCCTACAAACTCGGGTATCAGACCGAATTTTAAAAGGTCCTGTGATTGAACCTGGCCCAAAAGTTTATCGGTATCCATTGAGGTGTTTCCTGAAAGGTCTGCACCAAATCCAATACTTTTCTTGCCTATTCTCTTTTGTACTATTCTTTCTATTCCATCAAACGCACCGCCCAATATAAACAGTATATTGGTTGTGTCTATTTGTACAAACTCTTGATGAGGGTGTTTTCTTCCGCCCTGAGGTGGAACATTTGCAACAGTTCCTTCTAAAATTTTCAGAAGTGCCTGCTGAACTCCTTCACCACTTACATCCCTTGTAATAGAAGGGTTTTCTGAACGTCTTGATATTTTATCAATTTCATCAACATATATAATGCCCTTCTCTGCTCTGTCTACATCAAAATCCGCAGCCTGCAGAAGCTTTAACAATATGTTCTCGACATCCTCACCCACATAGCCTGCTTCTGTTAAAGATGTGGCATCTGCAATTGCAAACGGCACATTAAGCAACTTTGCCAATGTCTGAGCCAAGTATGTCTTGCCGCTTCCTGTCGGTCCCAGTAAGAGTATATTGCTCTTTTGAATATCAACGCCGTCATCCTTAGCTTTATAGTTTATTCTTTTGTAATGATTGTAGACGGCCACGGCCAACGCCTTTTTAGCCTGATCCTGCTGAATCACATACTCATCAAGCCTGGTTTTGATTTCTCTTGGTTTGGGCAGCTCCGTAAAATCATATTCTTCAAATAAATCTATATCATCATCTACAATATTGTGACATAATTCTATGCATTCATCGCAAATGTAAACATCAGGACCGGCTATGAGCCTTCTTACCTGCTCTTGAGATTTACCGCAAAACGAGCATTTAATTTGTTTATCATTGACTTTGCTCATTGAAACACTCCTTATTTTCTTTTGGCTATAATATCATCTATTATGCCGTACTCTCTGGCTTCCTCCGCTGTCATGAAATTATCCCTGTCTGTGTCATGCTCAACCTTATCTAAAGGCTGGCCTGTTTTTTCACTTATAACGTTATTTAAAGTATCTCTGATTTTAATAATTCTGTCAGCGTGTATTTTTATGTCTGAAGCCTGGCCTTTCATTCCGCCAAGAGGCTGATGAATCATAATTTCTGAATTAGGAAGTGCAAATCTTTTTCCTTTTGCACCTGACAGCAGAAGAAATGCTCCCATACTTGCTGCCATTCCCACACAGATTGTTGAAACATCAGGCTTAATGTACTGCATTGTGTCGTATATTGCCATTCCTGCTGTTATCGACCCCCCGGGTGAATTTATATATAATTGTATATCCTTATCAGGATCTTCCGACTCCAAAAATAACAGCTGTGCAACTATTACACTGGCTGTTGCATCATTAACTTCATCACTTAAAATAATTATCCTGTCTTTTAAAAGCCTTGAATATATATCATAAGATCTTTCGCCTCTGCCGGTTTGTTCAATTACATATGGTACTAATGCCATCTGATATTCCTCCTACTTATTATATTTTGCTTTTCTTTTTTTTTTTTTTNNATATTTTGCTTTACTTATATTGTACTTATTTGTCTTAATATTAGCTTAATTTATTTTTCGTCTTTTGACTCTTCTTTTGCTTCTTCTGCTTTATTTACCTTAGTCTCTTTCTTTTCTTCCTTTTTGTCGTTTGCTTCCTCTTTCTCTTCCTTAGGTTCAACAAACACAGCATTTTCTACAAGCATATCGATGACTTTTCTCTTCTTGAGAGTTTCTTCAATATATGTTCTGCTTGACTGCATAAGGCTTTCTTTGAAAGCTTCCATTCTGTCTTCTTCTACATGGTATGATTTTGCAAATTCTTCAACTTCTTTTGCCAGATCTTCTTCGGAAACTTCTATATTTTCTTTCTTAATTATTGCTTCCAGCACAAGTTCAGCCTTAACATTAAATTCAGCCTGGCTTTTTGCGCCTTCTCTATACTGGTTTACAAAATTATTGATTATCTCATCATATTCTTTGCCTACGAAACCTTGCTGACGGAATTGCTGCTCATAATTTTTTGCCATGTAATCTATCTCTCTCTGAATTAAAACTTCAGGTACATCAACCTTAGTTTCATTAACTATCTTTGTGATTACATTGTTGTTATTTGCAACCTTTGAAGAATCAGCCGCTTTTTGTTCCAGATTTTTTCTTGTGTCAGCCTTTAATTCTTCCAGTGTATCAAATTCACTGACATCTTTTGCAAATTCATCATCCAGCTCAGGCAGCTCTTTTGATTTTATTTCATGAATAGTAACATTGAAAACAGCATCCTTGCCTTTTAAGTTCTCTGAATGATAATCTTCCGGGAANNATGTAACATTAACTTTAACTTCTTCATCTTTATTTTTGCCTATTAACTGATCCTCAAAGCCCGGGATGAATGTGTTTGAACCTATTTCAAGTGACTGATTTTCAGCTGTACCGCCTTCAAATTGTTCGTCGCCTACAAATCCGGCATAATCAATTGTAAGGAAATCTCCTTTTTCAACTGCTCTGCCTTCGACTTCAACTATTCTTGCATTTTTATCCTGAATAGCCTTGATTTCTTTTTCAACATCTTCGTCTGTCACTGTTATTTCTGTTTTTTCAACTTCAACGCCTTTATATTCCGGAAGCTCAACTTCAGGCATAACTTCCACATCTGCGGATAAAATTATGTCTTCGCCTTCTTCAAACTTAACAACATCAACTTTAGGACTGTCTATTACGTCAAGGTCAAGCTCTTTAACAGCTTTTGGATATTCTTCCTGTATAGCAAAGTCCAGAGCATCATCATAAAAAATGCCCTTGCCATATTTCATTTCAATTATATGCCTTGGAGCTTTTCCCTTTCTGAATCCCTGAACATTTATACTATTTTTA
The DNA here is from genome assembly GCA_003457065.1 of Clostridiales bacterium. Classification (GTDB taxonomy): domain Bacteria; phylum Bacillota; class Clostridia; order Tissierellales; family Sedimentibacteraceae; genus Sedimentibacter. The sequence goes on along the minus strand of DMJQ01000019.1, from coordinate 894 downwards.
ACTTTTACATATGCTTTATTCACAGCCTTTTCAAATTCTTCAGATGCAACTGTAAACTCAATTGAAACTAAGTTTTTTTCTTTTTTTAGTATTTTTGAACTCATTTGTTCCTCCTAAGATAATTTATTGTATGTAAAACAGCCAATATTGTTTCAATTTAATGGATCTCATAATTTAACCATTATATTATACCATAATACTTTTTAAAATCAATAATTTATTATTTTTTATATTCGTATATGCTGCAATTCATTAAGAAATTATGGCTGCTGAAGAAAAACTGCATTTGATTTTTAACATAAATCATTCCAACCTTCTCCATCACCCTGCCGGACGCCTTGTTTCTCACATCATGCATTGCCCTGACGGTTTCAAAGCCCACTTCGAGAGTTAAAAATTCCAGCACACGTTTCAATACCTCCGTGGCAATGCCTTCATTCCATCTTTTTTTTGCAACCGTGTAACCGACTTCACAATATTTCTTTCTGTTTTTTATATTAGAAACCGAAACAGAGCCGATTACTTCTTCATCCATGTCTATTATTGCCCAATGGTAGTAATTTTTCTTTTTATAACATTCAATCCATTCCGTCACATAGCTTTTTGTGACATTCTCGCTTTCATGAACGCTCCAGGCATTGTATTTTGCTGAATCTTTGTCACTGGACCAGTTAACGTAGACATCGTGAATGTCCCTAAGCTGAAACTGTCTCAGCACAAATCTGTCGGGTTTTAACGCTACCGTGCCCATATGTTTCAATTTATCATTATTTTCTATACATACCTGCATATAATTTCTCCATACTAACTAAGTTTTCCCGCTTTTTGATTTATATCATCCATATCATTATACAATTTTTGTTGCATTTTGTATACAATTGTATTGCATTTCAA
>DMJQ01000044.1 GCA_003457065.1 Clostridiales bacterium | reverse complement strand
AAAAATGAATATTGCTGAATATAACCCCCGAAAATCATTACAAAAAGAAGATCCTGAATATGAAAAACTGGAACGATCTATAAATGAATTTGGTTATCTACAGTTAATTGTATGGAATGAAGCTACCGGCAATGTAGTCAGTGGGAATCAAAAGGTTCAGATTTTTATTGATAAAGGCATATCCGAAGCAGAAGCCATTGTAATATTTGAACCGGACCTGCTAAAAGAAAAGACCATTAATATCGCCCTGAATAACAGAAATATATCCAGCCAATGGGATTCGGATAAATTAAAAGTTCTTCTTGATGAACTGCTTATCAGTGACCTTGACNNTTATTACAATAGAAAACGAGGTGTTTGCTGATACTTCTGATATTGACCTTATAAAGGAATACAAGGAGCCTGAAAAGCAAAACCTGAAATGCCCTCACTGCGGTCATATAGATAGCAAAGAAAGGTATTTGAAGGCATGAAGGTGTTTCTTTCATCTTTGGAAACAGGCTCTACTGAATATATCATATCCCATGTAGGGCAAATGAACTGGAACCTATGCAGCTACTATTACATACGAAACCAAATAAACACATTTCGCCTTATCCTTAACAACTCCAAGCAGATGCTTATTGACAGTGGCGCCCATTCGTTTCAAAAAGGGAAAAAGGTTGACTGGGAAAAATATACACATAAATATGCTGAGTTTATAAGGAAAAATGACTGTTCCAAAATACTTGGCTACTTTGAAATGGACGTTGATAACATTATCGGCTATGGCAATGTTCTAAGGCTCAGAAAGGTATTGGCATTAGCTACAGACAAAATCATACCCGTCTGGCATAAAAACAGGGACATTGAAGAATACGAAAAAATGTGCCATGACTACAAGGGCCGCATTATCGCAATTACAGGATTTAAAAATGAGGATATACAAGACGAACAATATCTTTTATTTCTTAGATATGCATGGAAACATGGCTGTAAGGTTCACTGTTTAGGTATGACTAGAAAGAAAATTCTTGATACGGTGCCTTTTGACTTTGTTGATAGCAGCTCTTGGAGACAATCAGCAATCTACGGAAAACTTGGCAACAGAAAAGTAAACAGAGCCTTCTCAAGCAATAATCGCCATAAACATATGTATTACGCCTATCTTGAAGGAATGAAAACACAGGTTCATTATTACAACAAATGGAGGCAAACAAATGAGGATTAAAGAAGTTACAAAACAAGGCATAATTGCTGCTCTTTATGCCGTAATAAGTATTACCCTCGCTCCCATCAGTTTTGGAGTGATTCAATTTAGGGTAGCAGAAATGCTTATGCCTCTCCCCTACTATAATAAGAAAAACATAATCGGAATTACATTAGGCTGCTTAATAGCAAATCTATTCAGCCCTCTTGGAATTGCGGACGTCATGTTTGGAACAGCAGCGACTTTCCTCGCCTGTATACTTATATCGAAACTTAAGAATAAAAGCCTTGTAGGCGTTATTGCGGCATTAATTAACGGGCTTGTGATCGGCGCAGAACTATATCTGATATTAGGTCTTCCCCTTCTCTTTTCATGTATCACTGTTGCTGTCGGAGAATTTGTAGTCGTACAAGTGGGTTCTATAATCATGAAGGAAATGGAAGAGCGGACAACATTGATACAATACTTTAAAGCGTAGAAAGTTACTTTTCGGGTTCAAACTCAAACGCTCTCCGAGGTGGTGGTGATATGTAGTGAGTGATAAGAGACCCCTTTACGAACAGGCCCATAAGGATTACATAAAAGGTCTTTCTAATAAAGAAATAGCCCATAAATACCAAGTCTCTGAAAGTACCGTTCGCTCCTGGAAAAATAGATACTGGTCTAAGGAAGTGTTGCAACAAACCGGGGAAAACATTGCAACAAAAAACAAGAATGTTGCAACAGGAAAAAAGCTTAAAAGGGGTGCTCAACCTAATAATAAAAATGCTCTCGGAAACTCCGGCGGCGGAGCCCCTAAAGGAAATAAGAATAATTGGAAGCATGGTATATATGAAAAGCTCCTATTTGAAACTCTTTCTGATGAAGAAAAAGAACTTATGCTTGATTTGGATATAGATGAGGAAAAAGAGCTTAAAATGACCCTGAGGTTTTATGATGCCAAAATAATACGTCTTAATCTGCTTATTAAGAATACCATGGAAAGAGCCTCAAACATCAATATAGGCGGTATCTCTAAAAAAGAGGAATACGACAGCGAGAAGCTTATATCCAAATCCATAACCACAGATACAATATCCTCTTCGGACCTAATTCTTCGGTATGAAAATGAAATACAGACATATACCAGGCAGAAGGTTCGCTGTCTTGAAACCCTGATTAAATTAGGCTATGACAGATACAAACTGGAACTTGATCTTATAAAAACGCAATCCTTAATTAAGTCCAATGATACCCCAGAGCAAAACAGCTCAAACTTCATTGAGGCCCTGCAAGATGCTGCATCAGGAGAGTGGTCAGATGATTAATTCTTTTGAGCATATTTCCGTGAAAGTACATGCACTTAAAGGACAGTTTGATAACAGTAGGCGATTATTAATAGCCCGAAACAAGCAGACTGTTTTCCGCTTCGCCCCTTTCAGCTCAAGGCAACGCAAAATATTAACTTGGTGGCAGAATAATTCTCCTGTAAAAGATAAGGACGGTATTATAGCTGATGGAGCCATACGTTCAGGGAAGACTATTTCCATGTCCTTAAGCTTTGGATTGTGGGCAATGAGTAATTTTAATAACCAGAAGTTTCTTATATGCGGTAAAACCATAGGTTCGTTAAGGCGCAATGTTATATCCGACTGGGCTAAAATCATGAAGTCTTTAGGATACTCTCTGAGAGAAGTTAGAAATGAAAACCTTGTTATAATATCCAAAGGAGAAGCCATAAATGAGTTTTATCTTTTCGGTGGCCGTGATGAAAGGAGCCAGGACCTTGTTCAGGGTATAACTGCCGCCGGCGTATTCTTTGATGAAGTTGCCCTTATGCCGGAAAGCTTTGTGAATCAGGCTACAGCCCGTTGTTCCGTTACTGGCTCCAANNCCGAAGGCCCCTTGCACTGGTTTAAGGTAAACTGGATAAATAAAATAAAAGGCATTGACCCTACGGCCGTATTCACAGATGAACACCCAGCGAAAAACTTGATTTATCTTCACTTTACTATGGATGATAATTTAAGCCTTGCTGAAGAAATCAAAGAGCGTTATCGAACCCAATGGACAGGCGTCTTTTATGAACGCTATATAAAGGGCTTTTGGAGCGTTGCTTCCGGCATTGTATACGATATGTTTAATATGGATTCTCATGTTCTAAAAGGCGATACAAAGCACATTACAGGTCAACGCTATATCTCTATAGACTACGGTACAATTAACCCCATGGTATTTCTTGATATTATATTCGACGGTAAAAAGGTATACGTTCTCCGTGAATACTATTATAACAGCCGGAAAGAACAGAAACAGAAAACGGATAAAGAGTATGCCGATGATTTAAAGGACTTTATAGGGCAGAATACTTTCCGAACCATAATCATAGACCCTTCAGCTGCAAGCTTTAAAGCTGAAATGAAAAGCAAGGGTATGCGGAAAGTCACCGATGCTAATAACGCTGTTCTTGATGGAATTAGAATGGTGGGTACATTGCTGAACTTAGAATCTTTGTATATCCATGAAAGCTGCACCAATACCATAAATGAGTTTCATAATTATATGTGGAACGAGAAATCAGCTGAAAGAGGTGTCGAAGAGCCTGTGAAGCAATCAGACCATGCCATGGACGCATTAAGATACTTCGTAAGTACGATTCTAAACGGAAGGAGGTTTACAAGACGTGGGTAGACGGTCAAACAGAAAGAGACTACAAAATAAAACGAAGGATAGCTTTTCCAATCCTCTTGCAAGGCTTGGGGCTGGTACGCCAAATATCCTTGAAAGTACCATGTACACGAGGACCCATATTACCAGTGATATTGATAAGCTAAATGTCTTGTATCGAGAACACTGGCTTATCAGTAAAATTATCAATATGATTCCTGAGGATATGATTAAAAACTGGTACCGGCTTGATATCCAGTTAGAGCCAGACTCCCTAAAGAAAATACGTAGACTTGAAAGGCTAACCAATCTTAGGTCAAGGATACTGGAAGGTTTGCAATGGGGTCGGCTTTACGGCGGAGCAGCCGGGGTTATTATTATTGACGGCCATGAAGATATGCTGGAAGAGCCCTTGGAACTTGATGATATTATGCCTGACAGCTTTTTAGGGTTGTTAATACTGGATAGGTACAGTGGCATCAGCCCTGATAATGAGCTGGTTACTGATTTTCGTAGTTCTGAGTTTGGATTACCTAAATATTATACGATACAATCCCCTGCCCTTGATGCAGGCCAGCGAATACATCATTCAAGAATTGTACGCTTCACCGGCAGAGAATTACCATATATTGAAAAGGTTTCTGAAATGTACTGGGGCGCCAGTGAAGTGGAACATGTTTTTGATGAATTAAAAAAACGTGATAATACAAGCTGGAATATTGCCTCTTTAATTTTCAGGGCAAATATTGATGTTTTCAAAATGAAAGGCATGGAAGAAATCGGTATCATGGATACCGAGGCCATGAAAGAGCTGTACGACACTATAATGCATATGAACTGGATGAAAAATAATCAGGGCTTGCAATTAATTGGCCTTGAAGATGCTCTGGAATCCCATCAATATTCATTTACCGGCCTTTCTGATGTCATGGAATTGTTTATGATGGATTTATCCGGAGCCTGTGAAATTCCTGCAACAAAGTTATTCGGACGTTCTCCTGATGGGATGAATGCCACCGGCGAAAGCGACATGCAAAATTATTACGATAGCATAGAGCAAAAGCAGGAAAGCGATATCCGCCCTATCTTAAATAAACTCCTTCCTATCATGTGTATGAGTATCTTTGGTAAAGTGCCCGAGGATTTAGAGTTTTCATTTAATCCATGCAGACGGCCTACAGAAGAAGAAAAGAAGAACCTTGCCCAGCAGGTAGCTACTGCCGTTGTTGGTGTCTATAACTCTGGGATAATAAGCCAGAAAACGGCTTTAAGAGAATTAAAGCAATCTTCTGATATGACAGGCTTATGGAGTACCATTACAGATGAGGATATCGCCAAAGCTGATGATAATACCGACGCTGATGGTGAANNTCTGAGGAAATGGAAAATGCTCTGTACAATAATCAGCCGAATTCTAATGAAGCTCATACCTACCCGAATATGTAAATGCTATTTTAATGGTGATACCCATGAATAATTCTAATGATTGGAAAGTAAAAAACAGGATAAGACAGCAGTATGAAAGAGAGCTTAAATCCCTTACGAATCAAATCTTTAGGCACATAGAAAACACGAAGGACCCTAAAGAGATAATTCGAATATTATCCCATATAAGCAACAATAAAAGCTTTCAAAGGCTGTGTGAGGAAAAAGCCTTTAAAATGGTTACGGCTGTTAATAAGGCGACCTATAAATCATGGCGCGAAGCAGCTTTAAATAACACTAAGGGTAAAAAGCTGTATAAAGCATTGCGTTACCAAGTAAGAAATAGCAGTTTAGAATCTTCCATTGCAACTCAAATACAAATAAATGCTAGATATATCAGAACTCTCCCTACGAATATAGCATTTGAAGTTACGGAATTTATAAACTCTGAAGCCAGTAAAGGCATGAGGGCAAGCGAACTTGCAGAATATATAAAGTCTGCATTTCCCGAAAAATCCAAAGCAAATGCTTCATTAATTGCCAGAACAGAAGTAAGCAAATCTCAGACGGCTCTTACACAGGCACGTGCTGAAGCTCTTGACCTTAACTGGTATATCTGGCGTACTTCCGAAGATAGTCGTGTAAGAAGCTCTCATGACTTTATGGAAGGTGTTCTTGTCAGATGGAACGACCCACCCAATCCCGAACTGCTCGACCCTGATTTCAAGGGTAAAAAAACATATGGTAAATATCATGCCGGAAATATTTTTAATTGCCGGTGCTATCCCGAACCTGTTATTGATATAGATGATGTGGAATTTCCTTGCAGGGTTTATTTTAATGGCAAGATACAGAATATGACAAGAAATGAGTTTTTGGAAATTGCTTAGTATATGTGTCTATGGTAAAATATCTCTAAAAATGTAGGAGTATTTTATATGGAATCTGCTGAGAAAGCAATAATTTTCTACTTAACCCTCTTAGGAATCATAATTATTTATTTAAGTATGCACTACCAACAATTTAAAGCTAAAAATTACTTTAAACTTTTAGTACAAAGCTTATTTTTAAAATTTAAAGTAGTCTTTTTTAATGATAGAACTCGCACAGCTTTCTCAATTCTTATGTTTGTCAGTTTCATCAGCACTATATCTTTATTGTTAATTTATAAATATAATATTANNACGCTTATTTAACACAGAAGAAGAGCTATCCATAGGCATAGGGTTAGCTCTGATACTTACAATCTATTCTAGTTTTATTATTTTAATATTGAACTTATCTAGTAAAGTCTCAAATCTTAAAGAAAAATATTCTTTATATTATTTATCAATAATTTTGACTGCACTTTTATTATTACTTAAGCCGGTTGGCAGACCCATTGAAAACTATTTAGTTGCGTTTCTAATAGTTGTTGCAACATTTTCATATATAAATATGCTAATAAATATTATTGAAAATAGAGATTTGTATAAAAATAGTTCAGCACTTGATATTAATAACAATAAAAATTTAAGCATTTATAAAAGATATATTTTAATGATATACTTTTATATAATAGGGGTTTTATCATACACAATGCTATCATATTTAATTTTATATTTTCCATTAGGTTGCAGTTTAGAACAAAGAGCTGACTTAGTAAAAAACGCTGCATATACACTTATACCAGGTGGTAAATCTATCCTAAACGTTGAGAATACTCGTGGTGTGCTATTAGATTTTTCTGGCTTTGTATATAAACTTATATTTACTACTTCATTTATAGGTTTAATATCAAGGATAAGCCTTAGTGACTTAGTTAGTAAAAATGATAATGAAGTTATAATCAACATTAATAAAAAAGATGATGAATTGAATAACTCTAAGCCTGAAACTAAAGAACCTTTGTTAAACACGAATATGCCTGTCACCCTACCTAAAAAAGAGAACTCTAAAAGACCTAGAAAAAGAAAGAAAAGAAAACGCAAATAAGAACTAACAGCCCCTCTGGGCTGTTTTTTATTGGCAAAATACTTCTTACCCGAAAGGAGGTGAAACCATTAGAACTTTAGNNGTAGCCGGATAAGCGAAAACATGAAAATGACTCCTGAAGGCTTTCTCATTTGCTACAACGTACCCATTGCCCGTACTGGAATGCAGGAGTATCTTGGTTCCGAAATCGGCATCGCTGATGAAACCGGAAAGCTATTTAAAGTAACTCGCATAGAGGAAGAAGTCTTTTCCCCTGCTACACTTGCAAGCTTTGAGGGAAAGCCTATTACCAATGACCACCCTTCCGAAGATGTTGTACCTGATAACTATGCATATTATTCTAAAGGTCATGCTACAAACATTCGCCGTGGTGAGGGCAAATACAACGATACTGTTATGGCGGATCTGATTATTTGTGAAAAGCAGGCAATTGAAGATGTAATGAACGGCAAAAGAGAAATATCCTGCGGTTATGAGTGTATTTATGAAATAACCGAAAGCGGAGAAATTTATCAAAGCAATATCCGGGGTAATCATATTGCTATTGTTGACAGGGGCAGAGCCGGCCCAAGAGTAAGTATAAAAGATACACAGCCCAAAAACGAAAGGAGCAGGAAATATATGAAAGCTAAGAAGAGAAACAATATTATTGCAAAGATTTTAGGTCTTACAGCAAACGACGCTGACCCTGATACCCTTGCAGACATCATCGAATCCGTAACGGAATTACAGAACACAGACAGTGAAGAAGAAACAACTGAGACTCCCAAAGACAGCTCTCCTTCCCCTTCTGCCAACGGCGAAGAAAAGGCATCCGACAGTAACGGCGTCACAATTGATTCAGAGACAGCCACTAAGCTTATTGATTCAATAAACGCTTTAAATGACAGCATTGCCTCTTTATTTAAAAAAGAGGATAATGACCCTCTTAAAGCTCTTGAAGATGAATTAAGCGAAGAAAAAGTAAGCGCCCCCGTTGAAGAAATTGACGAAGAACCTACAGAGGATGAAGACACTACCANNAAGCCTTATATCAACAGCATCAAGGACCAAAAAGAAAGAAAAAAAGTTGCTGACTCCTTAACAAAAGCAGTTCGCCAAATCAAAGGAAAATCTTCAACACCTGCGAAAGATGGCTATAGGGCTGTTATGGAAGCAAAAGCCGCATCCGCAATGGATAAGGCAAGAAAAAATGAAAATGTGGATATGGACTATCAGAATCAGCAGTCCGTATACGATAAACTAAATCCCCATAAAGGAGGCAAATAATAATGAGTGGAAAAACTATAGGTAAGTCTTTAAATTATGGATACGCCGGCAATTATGCCAGGCAGCCCGATATGATAATAGGAAGCTTTCAGGTTGATGAAGACAGTCGCCCAATTAAATTTGGTGAGCCTGTCTTTTTAAATGCAGATGGTACTATATCGGCCTTTGAGGATGGCGGTACGGCTGAAACCTTTGTAGGGGTTGCTTCAAGTGAAGTCAAGTCTGTCTTTGACTACAACAGTATGGAAGGTGTTTATGGCCCCGAACAGCTTGCATCGGTAATGCAAAGAGGTGCTATTAGTGTTTTATGTAACGTAGGAAACCCTAAGATTGGCGGCAAGGTATATATACGTGTAACCGATAATCCCAGCGTTATAGGTTCGGTTCCTGGCGGTTTTGAAGCTCAGGCAGACGGCGACAACACTATTGAGATTAAAAACTGCGTATGGCGTACAGATAAAGATGGCAATAACATTGCTGAACTCCTTATCCGTACTATCAATTATGTATAATCAGGAGGGATAGAATGAAAAATTTAGGAACAGTCACCGGGGGTATTGTAGGCTCGAATAGCTTTAAAGTAAGCGATAGCGTGCCAAATGTTACACGTATGAGTGATGCCGCAATAGCGACTGGAAATGCAAATCTTATTTCAGAACTTGAAAAAAGAGACCAATTAGTTAGAAANNGCCTAACCTCTCTTACTTACCACAGAGATATACCAATAAAAGTTGGCGGCGGTTGGGTTGATACAATTTCCGCTTTAAGCTCTGATTATGCTGTCTCTGGCGGTTCAGGGACTTCCCTTGCTTCTTCAAGCGGTTCAAACTCTTCAAAGGTTATACAGGCTAACTTTGATAAAGAGTCCTTTGCGGCTCATGTCTTTGATATAACAATGCGTATAAACTTTGTTGATATGCAGCGTTCCAAAGTTACAGGCCGGTCCTTGGACGCCCTCTTATCAGATGGTATACGGCTTGCCTATGATAAACACATGGAGCAAAATGTTTACATGGGTATGTTAGGTACTCCTGGTATTTTAAACAATCCTGTAGTGATTGCTTCCGGAGCTTCTACAGGTACAGGCGGTGGCACTACTTTTGCAAGTAAAACAGCAGATGAAATATTGCAGGATATCAACACACTTATTATAGAGACATGGAATCAGGCTGAAAATGACTTATCTGCAATGCCAAACCATATTATTATGCCCTATAACCAATATAATGATTTGGCCACAAGGAAGGTTTCCCCTATTGCTGAAAAAACAATTTTGGCCTTTATTGAAGAAAATAATATCGCTTCTAAAAACGGCGGCAATTTGGTTATAGCCGCCACAAGCTACTGTAAAGGCGCCGGTGTCGGCGGCAGTGACCGTATGGCCTGCTATGTACATAATGATAAATTTATTGCTGTTGAAGAGCTTGTTCCCCTGTACCGTTCTATGACAGCACCAAACATAGAATCAGAGTCCTTTGACAGCTTGTATATGGCAAATCTCTCTCAGGTAGAGTTTTTCTATAACCAGACAATGCGTTACTTAGACGGTATTTAGGAGGTGTATATATGTTTATTAATTGCAGAAAATCGCTTGAATTTACGAACCCTGAAGGTGGGAAATTCACTGTACCTCAAAATTATATAGGTAGTATCCCTAATTGGGTAACTAAAACATGGCTTTATAAAGCTGCCTGTTCCGACGGCACAATTACCTTCATCGGCTCACCTCAGGATCAGCAAGACAACAAAGATGAAGAATTGACGGAACTGAGGGAGCTTGCAAAAGAGCTGGGTATAAAAAATTTCCAGAACATGAAGAAAAATACTCTTCAAAAGAAAATTGAAGAGGCCCAGAAGAATAAAGAAAACGAAGATAAAAAAGAGATTTCTGAAAATGGACAAGTCAATTCTGAGGGCGAAAATAGCAATCCCACAGCTGAATAGAAAATAGCCCTTCTTAGGAGGGATTTATAGTGAATATACAAAGAATTATCTCTAAGGCATCTAATATAAAAGGTGGGGAAAACCCACCTTTTACTGTGGATAATTTTAAAGCTCTTTATCCTCTTTTTTTTGATGACAATACCTGTAAAATTCCTATTGGCGCTTTAAATAACTTTATAAATATGGCTAACGGCGCCGTTAAAAAATCAAGATATAAAAGTACATGGGAAATGTGTATGGGTTTATTTATAGCACACCATGTAACCCTGTATATGCAAAGCATGGTGGTAATTCCAAACGCTGATAACAGCGCAATTGCCGCCGCCGGACAAGCAAAGGGCCTTATATCCTCAAAATCCGTTGACGGTGTTTCAATAGCCTACGATTATTCTCAAACTCTATCCGATTTAAACGGATGGGGCAGCTGGAAATCCACCACTTACGGCGTCCAGTTCGCTTCGTACGCAAGAATATACAATATGGGCGGTATGTACATTCCATAGGAGAATTATATGTTTGAATTCGTTTCAGATATTATAGCAAAAGATGATGCAAGTAAAAAAGTATATGAGGCCTTACGGGAACTAGAGAGTTTACAGGCTTTGGTGGGAATACCCGAAGATAAATCGCCTAGAAAAGAAGATAAAATCACTAATGCTGAACTTTTATATATTCATACAAATGGTTCTCCTGTAAATGGTATTCCTGCACGCCCAGTTATTGAACCGGCCATAAAAGATAGCAAGGAAGAAATATCTAAGCATATTAAAGAAGCTAGCCAAAGAGCTTTAAATGGTGACATTGAAGGCATGAGAAATAGTTATGAGAAAGCCGGTCTTAAAGGTGAAAACGCTGCCAGAGATTGGTTCACAAACCCTAAAAATAACTGGAAGGACGTCAAACAGGAAACTATTAACCATCGCAAGAAAAAGATGTCAAAAAAACAACTAGAAAACGCCATAGGTAATGAAAACGCCCATAGACCTCTTATAGATACTGGTGAACTAAGAAAGTCTATAACTCATGTTGTAAGGGAGAAGGATTAAGATGGAAATACGAGACTTAATGTTTGACCCTGATTTTGCAGACTTTTATAAAGTAAAGCGTCGCAAAATCATGTGGATAAACGGCAGGCCAAAGGTGATTGAAGAAAATATTCTAAACTTCTACGGTCCTGTTCAACCGACCTCCCCAAGAGAATTAGAGCAGTTTCCTGAAGGTGACCGTCAAAAAGGCATTGTTAAGTTTTTCTGCTCCCCTCCCAATATGATTTATATTACAGACATTAAAGGTTCAGATAAAGAAGAAGATATCACCTTCTTATCTGATGAAATTCTTTATCAGGGTTACAGATATAAAGTTCTGCAATCTGCCTATTGGGGAAGATATGGTTATATCAGAGCCTTTGGATATAGTATAGGGGTTGATTCTAATGGCTGAAATCATTAAGACTATTGAGGAAATAGAGGATATATTCAGGGTTCTTGTATTGAATATATTAAAACTGGATCCAAGTAAAAGCCACAAAAGGATTCGTTTCCCCTGGGGTTCTGATTTAAAATACAGCGGAAATACTGCCCCTTACTGGAACAGGGATGATGATGTCTGTACCATTACCCTATTACCCCAAGATGATTCTTACAATAGGAATCGTGACAGAAAGTATATAGATAAGGGCGGCAGAGATTTAATACAGGTTGAAGAACATACAGACGTGCACCATGTTCTCTTTGCTAACTATGGTCCGAACGCCTATGAATGCGCCAGAGACATAAGAGACGGTCTTTTTCGAGAAGATGTAAGGCGATATCTTAAACAAAATAATTTTTCTCTTGTTACGGATGTTCCTTCTATATTACGTATTCCCGAATTAGTCAATGGTGAATGGTGGAACAGAGTCGATTGTTCCGCTGTTTTCAACGAATATGTACGGCGTGAAACTCCTATAAACGCCATAGAAGAAATAAATGTTAAAGCAATTGAAATCAGCCAGTCTAAAGAAATTATTGGCGAATCTATAATAAAAAATACTGATTAAGTAAGAAAGGAGCGATATAATGGCTACTCTGCCTTTAGATGATATCGTGAATATCATTGTTAATCTCTCGCCTAG
>DMJQ01000026.1 GCA_003457065.1 Clostridiales bacterium | reverse complement strand
TAATCCAATCAGACCATGCGCCATTAAAGAACAAAGGGGGGATGAGGGCGAGTAATATTGCAACACCAACAACCACCGGTGTATAGTAACGTGAGAAAGTAGTAATAAAGTTCTCCGAAGGTGCTTTTTTACTGCTGGCGTTTTCAACAAGGTCAATGATTTTAGCAACGGTAGATTCTCCAAATTCTTTGATGACCTCAATAGTCAGTACACCGCTTTGATTGATACATCCGGCCAGAACAGCCTCGCCCTTTTTAATAGAGCGTGGAACCGATTCGCCAGTCAGGGCACTGGTGTCCAGCATTGACTCGCCGTCCAGAACAGTACCATCAAGAGGTATTTTCTCACCTGGCCGTACCAGGATTAAATCCCCAATTTTAACAGTCTCGGGAGCAACTTTTTCTGTATCGTTGCCGCGTTTAAGGTTTGCATAGTCATCGCGTATATCCATAAGTGAGGTTATTGATTTTTTAGATTTGCGGACAGCCGCATCCTGAAAATATTCCCCTACCTGGTAAAACAGCATAACAGCGACAGCTTCTGCAAAATCACCGATAAGGAAAGCACCGACAGTTGCAATACTCATTAGAAAGTTTTCATCAAAAATCTGCCCCTTGGAAATGTTCTTCAAAGCACGCAACACCACTTCGCCGCCAAGTATCAGATAACCGATTATAAATACAGCAATGCTAAGAAACGCTATTTCAGGAAAAATTCTTTCCAGCACCATTCCTGCTGCAAACAATAAAATACCTAATGTCAATTGAATAATTTTCTTTTTATTTAAATCTCCGCTTCCATGTTCATGATTATGACCGTTCTTGTGCTCGTGATTATGATCNNCCTTTCATTCATTAATATGTCCAAAACCTTGCAGTAAAATGTCTTTTATATGTGTGTCAGCCAAAATATAATAAATGTTTTTTCCCTCTCTGCGAGAGTTCACTAGATTAGCATATCGCAAGGTTTTTAAATGGTGTGAGATGGCGGAAGAACTCATATCGAGTAATGATGCTAAATCGCTGACACATAATTCACCAGATTCAAGTGCCCATAAAATTTGAATCCGCGTTAGGTCTGAAAACATCTTATACAATTCAGCCATTTGAAGCAGTTTTTCTACTTCTGGCAGTGTATTTCGTACATTTTTTAATGATTTTGAATAATTATTATAGATACATTCTCTATGATCCTGTAACAAAAGCGGCCTCCTTTCATAGTAAAAGAATAGTTGAACGATTGATCAATTGTATTATAGTTGAATAGCTATTCAATTGTCAAGAGGTTTTTTGAATTTATTGATAGAAAATGGAAGGGCGGATACTTATACAATCCTCCCTTCCATTCCTTTAAATTATAGATACATAAATAAGATAAGCCTAGTCTTCCAATTTTTTTTCCCTTATATGCTCAAGACCTTTTTCATAAATCTGTTTTACATGGTCATCCGCTAGAGAATAAAACACATTTTTACCGTCTCTGCGGTTGACTACAAGATTTGCTTCCCGCAATGCGCGCAGTTGATGTGAGATTGCAGATTTTGTCATACCAAGCAGTACGGCCAGATCACAGACACACATTTCATGCTCATCCAAAGCCCAGATAATTTTTGATCTAGTACTGTCTCCCAGAACTTTAAAAAAATCCGAAACGTCATAAAGGTCGTTATCTTCAGGCATTTTCTTTTTTACTGCATCAACCACTTCTGCGTGGATAACGTCNNGTCATCAACTATAATAGAACTGTAAGTTGAATAGACATTCAACTGTTAATGCATAAAAATAATAAATCAGGAGGCATTTATAATGAAAAAAACATTTAAACTCGAGGGTCTGGACTGTGCGCACTGTGCATCCAAAATTGAAACAGCAGTTAAGGATTTGGATGGTGTAACTGCCGCTACCGTAAACTTTATGACTACAAAAATGGTTATTGAGGGAGACGATGAGGTCTTTGATAGTATTGTCGAAAAAGCAAAGGCGATTGTGAAAAAGCTGGAGCCGGACGTTATCGTAAAGAAGGCCTAAGATATGAAGCTGACATCAAACCAGAAAAGACTCTTTAAAACATTGATTGGAGCTGCTGTTTATGCAGCAGGCATTTTTTACAAGACAGATAACAAAATAGTTTCCCTTTGCATTTTTCTTGCTGCCTATGTAATTATTGGCGGAGATGTGCTCTGGCGTGCAATACGCAATATTTTACGCGGGCAGGTTTTTGATGAGAATTTCCTGATGAGTGTTGCGACAATAGGGGCTTTCATTGTAGGTGATTTTGCTGAAGGTGTTGCAGTTATGCTCTTTTATCAGGTAGGTGAGTTGTTCCAGAGCTATGCGGTGGATCAATCCAGAAAATCCATTGCCAGTCTTATGGACATCCGTCCTGATTATGCAAATGTGAAACGGGATGATAAACTGGAAAAAGTGGATCCGGATGAAGTTCAAATTAGTGAGATTATTGTAATAAAAGCAGGAGAGAAAATTCCTCTGGATGCGATTGTAATAGAAGGCAGTTCCACAGTAGATACTTCTGCACTTACAGGTGAATCCCTTCCCAGAGAGGTTTCCGAAGGTGATAATCTTCTCAGCGGTTGTATTAACATAAACGGACTGCTCACTGCCCGGGTAACTAAGGAGTTTGGAGAATCCACCGTAAGCAAAATTTTAGATCTGGTAGAAAACGCTGGCACCAAAAAATCAAATTCGGAAAACTTCATTACTAAGTTTGCCCGTTACTATACCCCGGCTGTTGTTATCGTTGCAGCTTTGATGGCGGTAATTCCTCCGCTTATATTGCCCGGTGCAACTTTTAGTGATTGGATTTACCGTGGACTCATATTCCTTGTAATTTCCTGTCCTTGTGCCCTGGTAATCTCGATTCCGTTAAGCTTTTTTGGAGGTATTGGTGGAGCATCTAGGCGTGGCATACTCGTTAAGGGCAGCAACTATCTGGAGGCACTTGCCGAAACAGAAATTGTTGTATTTGATAAAACCGGTACTCTGACGAAGGGAATCTTCAAAGTACAGGAGGTTGTTCCCCAAGGCATCAAAAAAGAAGAACTGCTGGAGCTAACGGCTTATGCGGAAAGCTATTCGAACCATCCCATTTCGCTTTCTCTTAAAAATGCTTATAACAAAGAAATTGACGCTGCACGTATTACCAATGTTGAAGAAATACCAGGCCATGGAGTGACTGCCAATGTAGATGGGAAAACGGTATCTGCAGGTAATATTAAGCTAATGAATAAAATAAATGTTACTTTTATGGAACCCAATGATGTTATTGGTACCGTTGTTCATGTTGCAATCGACAACACTTATGGCGGCTATATTGTGATTGCAGATGAAGTCAAGGAAGATGCGTCTCGTGCAATCCGTGAGCTGAAGGCAGCCCACATCCGCCAGACAGTGATGCTTACAGGTGATGCAAAGAAAATCGGCGAAAAGGTTGCCGGGCAGCTTGGTCTTGATAAAGTATATACGGAACTGTTGCCGGCAGATAAGGTACAGCAGGTTGAGGAGCTGATTAAGGAGAAGTCTGTTAAAGGTAAACTAGCCTTTGTAGGTGACGGGATAAATGATGCACCGGTTTTAGCAAGAGCGGATATTGGTATAGCTATGGGAGGACTTGGTTCAGACGCTGCGATTGAAGCGGCAGACATTGTTATCATGACGGATGAACCCTCAAAACTCGCAACAGCTATCAGGCTTTCCAAGAAAACTCTCCGGATTGTAAAACAAAACATAACACTGGCACTTGTGGTGAAGGGAGTAGTTCTTGTAATGGGGGCTATGGGTATGGCTTCTATGTGGGCGGCGATTTTTGCAGATGTAGGTGTTGCAATTCTAGCGATACTGAATGCAATTCGTATGTTGAATACCAAAAAGTGAAACAGTGAAAAACATAAAGTAGTGGAGTAACAGGATGAAAGAGTGGTTGATTTTTATACTTTTCTTTCTTGTGGGATTGGGAATGCTTTGTACAGGCCTTGTCTATATGTATAAAGAAAAGAATGATCCTGAATCTATTAAGATTTATGGAATTATTTCTATAGTAGGTGCAATAATAGCAATACTTAAAAAATTCGTATTTTAGTTAATTTAGGTATTTTATCTGAGTCAGTATTTCACTGTATTAAGCGTATTGTGAAGATTAGGGTTCCTATTTTAATTAATAAATACTTAATAAATGTAATGATATGTTTTATTAATAACGTAATATTTCTAGGATAGTTTGATTATGAAAATTTAATACCTCTATTCTCAAGAAATTTTTGTAGATTATGATAATATAATAAGTGTTCTAAAAAGAAAAGGTTGATGACAAATTAGTGGTTTTTGACTAAAAATAATAGCATTAGTTACAATGTTAATTGATCATAGTGCAGCTATTTTATTACCCAATAATTCATTTTTTTATATGATAGGTAGAGGAATAGGACGACTTTCATTTCCTATATTTTGTTTTTTTCTAGTAGAAGGATTCTTGCATACAAGTAATACTAAAAAGTATTTATTGCGCCTTGGTATATTTGCATTGATTTCTGAAATACCTTTTGATTTAGTTTTTAATCACACGATTTTGGAAATAGGGTATCAGAATATATATTTCACC
>DMJQ01000003.1 GCA_003457065.1 Clostridiales bacterium | reverse complement strand
AAGGTCATAATGTGGCTGTTGCGCCGACTGTTTATCCTGTCTATTATACATGCAAGAGTAGTTGACTTGCCACTTCCGGCAGGACCTGTCATCAATACCAAACCTTTAGTCTTCTTGTATAAATTCATTACTACATCCGGAATACCTAACTTATCAGGGTCAGGCAGCTCAAAAAACACGACTCTTATCACGGCTGCATAGGAATTTCGCTGCATGTATGCACTGACCCTGAATCTGCCCAGCTTAGGAAGCGAAAAGGAAAAATCCACATCGCCTTCATTGTACAATTCGTTGATGCTGTTTTTTTTAGCTGCTTTAAAAATATCGTAAATAATTACATATGTATCTTCTGCGGTTAGGGGAGTGTCATTAACCGAAACTATCTCTCCCATTATTTTATAAGAAAGAGGCCTGCCGGCTATTATAAAAATATCCGATGCTTTTTTCTCAACTGCATTTTTAAATATGTCTACAATTTTCATCTCTTATTCAATTCCTTCCCATAGGTCATAATTTTCTTCTTCGTAAACAGGCAGATCTATTGCCGACAGATTCCATGATTCAATATTATAATAAGGCCGATTGCTTTCTTCATCGTACAAAACATTTAAAGTCACGCAAATTTTCTGATTTTTATCTCCAAGTGTTTCGTAATATATTTTCAATGAAGTATCATTATCTTCGATTATCGACACATCTTTTATTTCATCGAGCGAAGCTGACAAGCTGCTGTAAAAATTCTCGGACTTGTCTTGTTCTTTTACTTTTTCGCTTGTTGAAATTAATTTTTCGTAAATCTCAGATAATTTTTCTTCGGCTTTGCCATGGGTTTTGTAGTAATCATAGGTCATTTCTTCTGTTTTCACAGCTAATTTTAAATCCGAATATGCGGTGACAAATGACAAGACCGAGAAAACAGTAAGGCACAGAACCACAAATATTGTTATAATAAGAGCTCCACCCATACCAATCGAGGCATTGGAGAGCTTGACATTCCTGCTTTGCATTTTTACCACCCGCTTTCATATTCCGGAAAAAACTTTGTTGTTTCCAGCTCATATATATAGCTGCTTTTTTCATTTCCATTACTTATGAAGGGATAAGGCTTTGATTTTTCTGCTCTAATGCTTATTTCTTTCATTTCTCCGTAATCTGTTAAAATATTTGATATCAGAAGTGTGACTGAGTATTCTTCACTTTTTTCTCCGCAGATGTTCCAGTCCTTATCATAATAATTCACATAAATATGTTCATTCCCGTCTTTTTTTATAAGTGTAAAATCGTCAGTCAAATATTCTTCCATATCGTCGGTGTCCTCGAATGATTTAATCATTTCAATACATGACTGGAGGATATTTCCTGCCGCAACCTTATCATTTGATTTTATCTGGGTAAATCTTGCTGCGGCAAAGCACTTGAGCATTATGGCTCCGGCAACCGCAAATATCAAAACGGACAATATTATTTCAACAAGAGATACCTTTAGATTTATGGATATCTTATTTTTCATCTCAACCTCTTAATAGGAATACAAGTTCAAAACAAGTTCTGTACTTTCTCCGTTTACTTTTGTCGTAAATTTATATAAATTATCTTTCAGTTTCTCAATTCCGAGGCTCTCAACTTCCAGTATTCTCATTCCGTCATCCGGGCTGAATTCACTTCCGGCATCGGTAAACATCTCATAAATTGCATTATCATAGAAATAAATCCATGTTTCGTAATTTTCATCATCATACGTTTCATTTATCACAATCGCATTTTCGCCGTTTAAGTTTTCGATTCGGACGCTGTTTTCTTTGTCAGACTGTCTGATTTTATTTGCCATGTAGGACAGAGAAACTCTCCTATCATAATTGGCGGCACGGTCCTCGTTAATGGATGAGTAAATATCTTTGCCAAGCAGTATAATCATAACAGACAAGACTGCAATCAAAAGAAAAAGAAACATTATAAAAATAAACTGAAAAGAAAAATGCTTTGTTTTGTTTACATTAATCATTTAGATATTAATCCTTCCTTACTTTAAGTAAACTTCAATATCAGGCATTATATTAGAGGCGAAAATACTGTAATTCACAACATACCTGTCATAATCAACCACAAGTCCGTAATTTTTCTCCAGATATTCTACATCGGGAGGATAAAATCCTTCAATTGCATAGCACTGAACTGCGCTTCTTTTAATTGCATCGGACAATATATCAAATTTTTCATTTTCATTGCTTTTTTGGACATTTTCAACGGCAAAGTAAAAGTAACATGCAAACATGAGAATGAACACGGCAGTAAAGATTTTAAATCGGTTATCTTTCAATGTATCAGTCCTTTCTAACCACTCTAACTAATCTAACCTATTGAAGACATTATGTTCATTAAAGGAAGCATAACAGAAATCAGTATAAAGCCTATTACTACGCATAAAATTCCTACAAGCACCGGCTCTATGATCGATACTGCGTTATTTATCGACTGCTCTGCTTCATTTTCATATATATGTNNTAAGTTCAGGATCGTCTGCTATATCCAGCAGTATATCAATGGTATTCTCAACATTCATGCCGCTTGACAGCAGTAAAGACATACTTGACGAAAACCTGTAAGCAGTTATTTTATTCATTATGGATTTTGTAAATATAAAATTGCTAAATAGTCTGCTTAATGATTTTTTACCGTTTTCATTTCTTGAAAATATGTATACAGCCCCTATGACAAGCAAGACGGCCACAACAAAAATCAATGTTAATTTCCCGGCCATTATACCTGTTGAAAAAGACATCATAAATGATGATCCGCTTGACAGCTGTCCTCCCAGTTCTTCAACCATTCCTTCAAAAATCGGAAAAATCTTTGTAACGAGAAGAATTATTACAAATGACATCATTATAAACAGCATTGAAGGATAAAAAATTGAATTTCTTATTTTAGATTTTAAAAAGTTTTCTCTGTCGTAGTATTCAGACAATGAGTTCATTACATCCTCAAGCCTTCCGGTTAAGCTTCCTATCTGGCTCATGTTTATTATATAAGAAGGAAAGCAGCCTGAGCTTTCCATGGCTTTATGAAGTGAGGATCTGTTAGAAAGTTCATCCTTTAATATACCAAGGGCATTTTTAACTCTGCCTTCTTCAATATCATTGTACATCCATTCTATTCCGTCTTGAATAAGCATTCCTGATTTCAATACTATTGCAACCTGTGTACAAAAGTAAGATAATTCAGATGAAGACAGCTTTTTTACCGATGTGTTTTTCATATATGCACCATCCTGTATTGTTCGTAGCTTTCTATAATTATAGTATAGTAAAGTTTCAAACTCAACAATATTATATATAATTTTACATTTTTCACAAAAAACGGATTAATTTCCTCGACTACTATTGTGAAACATTTTTGATTTGCTTCATATATTAACTATGCTCTACCATAATTAAAAAGATATGGATAAATTTAAAATAGGGGATTGACAAAGACAGTCAAGTAAGCTACAATAAAAAAGCGCTTCAGATTTGAAGTGCTTTAAAGGAAAAAATTCTAAATCAGGTAAAAAAACAGTTGACAATAACAAACAGTTATGTTAAACTAACAAAGCTGTCGTCAAGGACAGCAAGCGAAACAAAAAAATACTTGACATAATATGTCGAGTGTGATAAACTATCATTCCTACCTCAAAGAGGTAGTGATGGAAAGAAAAACAATAAAAAATAATAGTTGACAACATCGACAAGATGTGATAAACTATTCAAGCTGTCTCAGAAAGACAGCGACGAACATTGACAATAAAACAGCATAAGAAACCTTTGAGAGTTCTAAGTAAAAAAGAACAACAAAAAGTAAAATAATCTAAGAGCAATCTTAGAAGCTAAGCGCAAGCTTGAGCAAAAGGAATATTAAACGAGAGTTTGATCCTGGCTCAGGACGAACGCTGGCGGCGTGCCTAACACATGCAAGTCGAACGAAGTTTACTTTTTCACTAAGGTCTTAAACAAGTGCACTAAGCACGTAGCGGTTAAAACATTAATGTATTTAAAAAAGTAAAGAATATTTTGCGCTAATGCATAATGAAAGAATGAAGAGCGGAGTGCTTTACACTAATCCCAAGTGACAACACGTTTGAAGAATCAGTAATGTTTTTCAAACAACAGTATGTTATGAAGGAAAAGTAAGATAGCACAAAGAAGTTTGAGATTTGAGTGAAAAAGTAAACTTAGTGGCGGACGGGT
>DMJQ01000126.1:9654-11731 GCA_003457065.1 Clostridiales bacterium | reverse complement strand
TTGCATTTATGATATAATAAACTATACTTTAAATGGAGTTTTGATATGTTTAAAAAAGATAACAGGCTTAAAAGATTTGATTTTGTTTTATTTCTTACAACCATTGTTTTATGTGTGTTTGGATTTATAATAATCAACAGCGCAACCATGAGCAAATTAACAGGAAGCGACCCCTATCTGAAAACCCAGATTGCCGCTTTTGTCATAGGATTGGTAGCACTATTTGTGCTGGTGATGATTGACTACGACATATACGGCAGCTTTTATATGTTTATTTACGGAATNNTTACTGATTTATGTTTTAATAAATCCGGTCAGTGCTGCCGAATGGGGCGATGTGAGAAGCTGGATCGCAATAGGTCCGATTATTTTTCAGCCTTCGGAACTGGCTAAATTCGGCGTAATAATTTCCGTAGCCAAATATATTGACATCAATAAAGACGATATAAACAATCCCGCTGTGTTAATAAAAATTCTGATATTCGCATTTATACCAATTGCGTTGATCTTAATGCAGCCGGATCTCGGCACCGCATTGGTTTTTATCTTCTTCATAGCTGTAATGCTGTTCATAGGAGGCATAGACAGAAAATATATTGTCACAGTGCTGTTAATAGCATTAATTTTGTTAATTGTAGGCTTGGGAATATTTTTTTATTTAATGCAGGATTATACGCCGAATAAAGATTACAGGCTTGACAGAATCGTTACATTCTTTTACCCGGAGCTTTATCCCGAAGATACAGGCTATCAGGTAATTCAGTCAAAGACTGCCATAGGTTCGGGAATGCTTTACGGCAGAGGATTGTATCAAGGTGTTCAAAATCAGCTGGGATACCTTCCTACAAAAGAAACCGACTTTATATTTGCCGTAATAGGCGAAGAACTGGGGCTTTTAGGCGGGCTGTTTCTGCTGCTGCTCTATGCCGTACTGCTTCACAGACTCATAAAGATTGCCCGGCATTCATCCAACTTGTTCGGCTCACTAATTGTATCGGGCATAACAGCAATGCTGTTCTTCCATATATTCGAAAACATAGGCATGACAATGGGACTGTTGCCTGTTACAGGCATACCGCTTCCATTTATAAGCTCAGGCGGAACATTCATGCTTGTCAACATGATAAGCATCGGCCTCGCACTGAGCGTAGGAATGAAAAAAGGAAAAATCGACCTAAACGACTTCTAAATGCCAAGGGCTCCTATTCGAAGCAGCTACCGCCTATGAATTCTCGCAGTATTGAGGTGTTCGTAATTGCATCTTCATTTTCAACGGATTTGAAATAGCTTAAAAACTTTAAAAGTCTCTGCCTTTCTGGATAAAATATGCTGTCTGTTCCTATTTCCTCTATCATTGGCTCAGCATATTTTTTCAGTACGCACAGTTCATACACCAATGCAGAATTAAAAATAGCATCTGCATTTTCCTGATAAGGGAATATATATTTTTCTGTTCCTTTGATGACATTATCCCACAGTTCCATTGTTTTAAGCGCATTGTTACCCCTGTGTGTATTGTGTCTCACTATGCGCCTTATAAGCCTTAACTCAGACGTGGAAATGCGGTTGTGATTATCTATGTTTAACTGAGTCAGAGCACTTATATATATTTTGAATTTATTTACCTGAGGTATTACACTTGTAAGCTCATCATTGAGGCCGTGAATGCCTTCAATAATTATGATGTGATCTTTAGTCAATGTCACAGGCTCCCTCGTGTATTCCCTTGCTCCCAGCTTGAAATTATAGACCGGAATATTTACCGTTTCACAGGATATCAGACTCAGAAGCTGCTCATTGAACAGATCCAAATCCAAAGCATCTATTGTCTCAAAATCATAATCTCCGTTTTCATCCTTTGGAGTCAAGTGTCTGTCTACAAAGTAATCATCCAGCGAAAGAGCAAATGTCTTCTTGCCGTTAACCCTCAGCTGAATTGACAGCCTCTGGGCAAAAGTTGTTTTGCCGGAAGATGATGGACCTGCTATCAATACGATCTTTATATTTTTATCGCTTGCAATTTCATCGGCAATATAAGCAATTTTTTTCTCATGCAGCGCCTCATTGACACGTATCA
>DMJQ01000126.1:0-9462 GCA_003457065.1 Clostridiales bacterium | reverse complement strand
CAAGATGCTTGAATTCCAGTTCCGTATACAATCCTTTATTCAGCGAATGCTTGATTGAAACATCAATATTCTTGAATATGTCCTTGCACGCTTTTATATATATTAAGGACAATGTCCTTACGTAAATTCTGTGGCCGTCCCTGTTTTTAATATCTAAGAATTCAATTCTGTCGTTTTCTGTGAATTTGGCGTTAACAAGTTCCTGAAGCCGGTTGTTGACTTTAACACCGAGATATTTGCTGTAATCATCTTTGTATGTTCTTTTAAGCAGGTCAAACAGTGATTCATTTTCATCAATATCTACGATTTTATTTTCATTTACGAGTAATAAATTCATACGTCCTCCCTATTCAACTCATTTCAATAATATTCTTTCGCTTATATCAGATTTAACCTCCATTCCGTTTAGGTATTCCAGATCGCCTTCATATCCGTCAAGCACAAGCTTATAAGCATGAAGCACCTGATATCTTTCTCCGTCTTTCTTGCCATACTTCTTGTCACCTACAATCGGATGACCGATTGATGCCAGATGTGCTCTGATTTGGTGAGCCCTTCCGGTTTCTATTTCAATCTCCAGCCATGTGCGGTTTTCTTCTGTTTTTAAAGGATGAGCACGAGTAACTACTTTCTTTGCATTCTCCATGTCTTCCCTGACTATTTTAACCATATTCTTATTTTCGTTTTTAATGAGATAATCTTTTAGTTCCATGTCTTGTTTTATGATGCCATGAACCTCTGCCACATAGAATTTTCTTATGCTTCTCTCACGTATGGCCTTATTGGTCTGTTTTAGCGCATCATAATTTTTTGCCGCAATAACAAGTCCCGAAGTATTTTTATCAAGTCTGTTACATACCGCTGGCTTAAAGGTGAAGCTTATATTTTTCTCTCTGGCATCCAAGTACATTTTTATTTCATCAACCAGGTTTCTTGCGCTTGTTTTGTCGGGCTGTGTGCTTAAACCTATAGGTTTATTTACCACAAGGATATTTTCGTCCTCATAGACAGTTTTAAAATGTATGTCAGTTTGTTTTCAACTCTTTTTTTCTCTGAATTTTTCTATGGTATCATCTGACAAGTAGAGTTGAACCAGATCATCTTTCTTTAGCAGTGTTTCAGGTTCTGCCTTTGAATTATTCAATTTTATATTTTTCTTTCTCAGCATTTTGTAAATAAACGACTGGTTGGCTTTATTCAGATATTTTTTTAAAAATCTATCCAGTCTCTGGCCTTCTTCATTGTTTGTAATTTTTACTTCTTTCATAATCTCTCCATTGCGTTGTAGTTACTTTATTATATCAAATTATCCGCCAATGTATATATTGATTTCAATTATTTGATAAATTTAACAAGTATTTATTAAATGTGGTTATTGTATCCGGGCGGATTTTATGCTAATATAATAAGTACTGGATTAATAGTCAAGGAGCGACAAATGAAGAAAATAATTAATGCGATAAGAGATTTTTTATATAACATCACAGACTATGGATTAATTATAACGGTAGTTGTGGTCATGGCGCTGATATTGGTATGGAGATTCGATATATTGTTCAACAAAGGCATTGAAAAAGATGTTATTGAACAGTTGCCGGAACAGGCAGGAACCATCGGAGGCGACAATGATTCGGAATCACCTGAACCCAACGGCTCTGAGGATCCTGGACAGACTGAAAATCCTGAAAAAAAACCCGAAGAATCTTCCGGCAATGGTGAAAAAAGCGGATTGATTGCAACAATTAATATTCCTGAGGGTTCACTTCCCTCAAAAATAGGGGATATATTGTTAAATTCAAATTTAATCAAGGATAAAGAAGAATTCTTAAACCGCTCTGTTGAACTGGGCCTTGATACGAAGCTTCGAAGCGGAAAATTTGAAATTGAAGTAGGAACTTCACTGGATGATATAATTAAGACAATAGCAAACGCCAAATAGCCGCTTAGGCAAAGCATAAGAAATTAATGTCATTCTCTGGAAAGCCCAGAATGACATTGACGAAAATTTACTTTGTCAACAAATTTAAAAGGAGCACTCGGCTCCTTTTTTAATACTTCGAATTTACATAATAGTCAATGACAGATTTTTTCTTTTTATCTGAAAATACATTTTCTTTTTTCAGCACATCCAAAAGCCACAGACACTTGGAATGAAGGACGGCATACTCATAATCATTGAGAACAATTTCATAAAGCCTTCCCTCAAGATTTGCCGACTCCATTTTAATAAAATATGCTTCAACATTTTCATAATGGAGAAATCTCAAAAGGCGGAATGTTGTTTTATCTTTCTCGTTATAATAGTAATCCGCTTCTTCCAAATACTTGATGTAAAAACTTATATGCTTTCCTCTGTCTTTAATATCCTGTGCAATCATTCTGTGATACTTTGCCATCATATTGTAATACTGATAATTGTACATTCCCTTTTCAAAGCTGTCTATACACTGAAAAGGCTTAATATTCTTTTCAAGCATATATTTATAATTTAACTCCAGAAACTCCTTCTTATTTATATCACCATTCATATGCTGAATTATCAGCATATCCCTATGCTCGAAAAAATCATCGAAAATAGTCTTGTTCGGCTTAAAATAATTCATAAAATCACTCTTTCTAATTGTCATACTGAAACGTACAATAATTTTAACAGAAAATATGCCTTTTAGCAAGAGTGATCGATTAAGAAACAGATACACAAAAGCCACCGTCGCCGGTGGCATATTAACTAAAGCATTACTGCCTCTTGTATTATTCTCTCTCTTAATCCTTCCGGAATATCTTCCACATCATGATTTACACTCATTACAAAATTAACATTAAATTTCTCCGATAAATAATCTAATCTTTCAATAACGGAATCCAGCTTTTCCATTCCAGCCTGGGTTATCTTGTACAATCCATCTATGTATACCGATTCTACATCATAATCTGTTGCAATTAAACCACATACAAAACCTTGAAACTGTTCTGCGTTTGTCAGTCCAAATTCTTTTGTGTTGATATATCTGATTCTGTAATCCAAATCGAATATGTGTCTGTTATTCGCTTCCAGGAAAACCATCTTTCCCTGAATACTGTCAATTATCCTGTTTGCCATGTCAATCATTCTTCTTGTCTTGCCAGTGCCGTTGTGTCCACAAACTAATTGAACCATAATAATCACACTCCTATGTTTTGTTTTATAAAAGTTAATTACATATATATTGTACCATAAACTGAAAATGTTTACACTACTTATTTTATGATTTTAAAACTTTTCAGTTTGCGGTATATTTTTTCAATGNNATCTTCCTTCTCTCTCCATTTTCTCCAGGATGTCATCCTTTATTTTCCACCAGCTCATGCCCCAGTTCACAAATAAGGAACCTTCCTTCGGCGCTCTCCCCACAAGTCTCTGCACCACAATATCCTTGTTTAAATATTCAAGAAAAGTTATTACTCGTTCAACATATTCTTCTTCCGTTATTACAGTTATTTCCTCATTCTTATATAATATTCCCATTTTTGTATTTTCCATTATATATAATGAATGAATTTTTACCTGGTCAACACCGAGTACTGATAATATCTTAGCTGTTTCCACAGTGTCAGTAATATCATCACCCGGCAGATTTAAAATAACATGAGTGCATATCTCAAAACCGTACTTTTTTATCCTTAAAACAGCATCAATAAATTCCGCAAGTGTATGACCTCTGTTTATGGAAATAAGAGTGTGATAATTAACGGTTTGCAGCCCAAGCTCTATTGAAATATTAATACCATATCTTTCTCTTATTTCATTTAAGAACTCAAGATATTTCTCTCCAACACAGTCCGGCCTGGTTGAAACGGATATTTCCACTACATTTTCAACTATTGCATCTTTCATATACTGCTTGAATTTTTCGAGATCCAAATAAGTATTTGTATAGTTTTGGAAATAAGCAATAAACTTTTTAGCCTTATATTTTTTAGATATATAATCCATATTAGATTTAATTTGCTCTTTAACGCTCATGGAATTGTCGAGCCTCTCAAATCCTGTGCCCACTTCAGCACAAAATGTGCATCCGCCGTATCCTATTGTTCCGTCCCTGTTAGGGCATGTGCAGGGAATATTTACGGGAAGTTTGTATACTTTTTCACCGTATTTTTCTTTTAAAAAATTTGAATATTCATTATATAGTTTCATACTGATCCCATCTTTTGCTTTGTTATAATATAGTATAGTTAACTTTCAAGTTTTAATCAATTTAAATTATTTTTTTCTGATTTACCATTTAATTAATCGTTTATTTTGCGTTTTTTGCAAATAATAATAATACTTAACTTTAGGAGGTATTTTATGCATATCAGAGAAGGAATTGTCCCCGCGGTGCTTGGAACAGTGGTAACAGCCACCGGAATTATATTCAAAAATAATATTCCCGATTCATACAGGACCAGAATTATCGGATTCGGCCTGGCAAACATCGCCATAGGTTCTGTTGAACTTGCAGGTCAGAGCATTAAAAACAAAGACATTAAAAAAAATGTATTAAAAGCAATACCACTCAGATGAGATTCACATTCGCATGTAAATTACAGGGAATTTTACAACAACGGCAATGAGCACATTCACATTTATCCGCTCTTCCGACAGCATAAGCGTAATTTATTTGGGTCCGGACATACAAAAGTGCCACATGACAGCGGCACTTTTATTTTTATGCAAATATTACATAAAGCAGTGAATAAAGGCCGGCGATGCCTATTAATATGTAAATGATTCTCCCACATTTATTTTTCCAGCCTCCGAAAAAATTTTCTACTATATCAATTTTCGCCAAACCATACAAGCCCCAGTTCAAGGCTCCTATGATAATAAGAATTGACGCTATGGCAGTTATTATTTTCATAATTCCTCCTCAACACTTAATATTATTACATTATATTGTGCGTGAGGCGGAAATATGTACAAAGCTTAAATATTTTTAGCTAATTAAAGATTTCCGACAATGCATAATAAACACCTGAATTATTGTTGTCATAAGCTGACACCTCTTTTGCAGCTTTCATGGATTCTGCCGTCCCGTTTTTCATGGCTATGCCGAGGCCGGAATTTCTTAGAAGCTCTATGTCATTGTTGTCGTCGCCTATTGCAATTATTTCTTCGGCAGCGATATTTAAGCGCGATGTATATTTTTTCAGCGCACTCCACTTGCAGCCATCAGGGTGCAGAAACTCAAGCAGTGACCTTCTGCCGATGTTCATGTTATATATGATGTTAAATCTGCCTTTGCCCTGCTTTTCCATTTCATTGCCGAGAAGATATAGCCTGTCGTATTCATCAAAGTAACAAATGGATAAAATATTATTAATCCCGGGTTTAAATTTCATAAGCTTTGCTCTGTTATAATCTTTCTTAATATATCCGAAATATGCTTTTTCATAGTCTTCGCATTCATAAATAAGATCATATCCGTTAAAGTACTCGTCCACATGAAGCACAGGGTTTAAATTAAATTTAAGCCCCTCATAATAAATTTTTTCAAATTCCGAAGATTTCAGATAATTGTATTCTATCAGTTCATCATTGTGTGAACGTCTGATGATGGCCCCGTTGTTTGCCAGTATTACCGGATGTATGTCTTTTATTTTGTCTGTGAGCATTTTTGCCATATAATAGTTTCTGCCTGTTGCAATTATCGTTTCAATATTATTTTTGTGCAGATATGTTAAAATCTCTGTATTTTTTTCGCTTATTTGTTTTTTATCATCCAGAAGCGTTCCGTCCAGGTCCAGGACAACCATTTTATATTTCATAATATCACCCGTATTAATTATACAATTAACCGGTAAAAAAGTATATAAAAAGATACGACTTATAATCGTATCTTTTTGTTTTACTTATCTTATTTAACTATTTTATCATTTCCGCATGTCTGAAGTCCCATTTGTTAGTCATTGTCAATTCAACACCTTCAACCTTTGAAAGGTCTACTATGTTTGTGAATGTATAGTAGTAAATAGGAGCTATAACATGGTTATTCATAAGAGAATCTTCAGCTTTTTTCAGTGCTGCGTCTCTATCTTTACCGCTTGTTATCATTGATTCATTGATTGCATTTTCAAATTCTTCCTGTTCAGGGTTCAATGTCTTGTCATGAGGTGCTCTGATCGGATCTTCTTTGTATCTCCACTGCGGGTCATTGTTTCCGGACACTGTTGTGAACAAGTCAAGCATTGTCATAGGGTCACCGTAGTCACCTAACCAGCCGCCTCTTGCCATCATGTAGTGGCCGACTCTTCTTTCATCCTGGAATACTGCCCAGTCTTGGTTAAGAAGTTCAACATCTACTCCAAGATTTTGTTTCCACATTCCCTGTAATGCTTCTGCTACTTTTTTGTTGTTTTCATTTGTGTTGTACAGGAATGTAATTTTCGGTAATCCTTCGCCGTTCGGATATCCTGCTTCAGCCAGCAATGCTTTTGCTTCTTCAGTAAGTGCCTTGCTTGGATCTATACCATATTCCGGTGCCGGCAATCCGTTTTCATCCAACGGTCTGAAGTCACTTGCGTCAGAGAACTGCATACCTGATGGAACGAATCCTGTTGCAGGTGTCTGTCCGCCTTTTGTAACCTGCTCAACAAATTGTTTTCTGTCTATTGCAAGTGAGAATGCTTTTCTTATTCTTACATCTTTAAATAATTCATCATCATTGTTAAAGTTTACGTAGTAAGTACCAATGTGAGGTGTTATTACAAAGTTAGGATCTTCTTTTTGAAGTCTCGGAATCTGTTCGATTGTAATACCGTCAAGAACCTGGATTTCACCATTTTCGTAACCGTTTAACGCTGTTGTTCCTTCAACTATCATAAGGCCTTTAATTCCTGCCAGCTTAACATTTTCAGCATCCCAGTAGTTTTCGTTTTTAGCCATAGTCACGTGTGAACCTATCTGGTATTCTGTTAATTTGAATGCGCCGTTAGAAATACATGTCTGCGGATTCTTTTCCCAACCTTCACCGTTAGCCTCAACAATATCTTCTCTTACAGGCATGTAAGTGTAGAATGAAGTAAGACTTAAGAAATATGATACAGGGAATTTCAAATTAACTTCCAAAGTTTTGTCGTCAAGAGCTTTAACTCCTACGCCGTCCCTGTCACCTGTTCCCGTAAAGAACTCTTCTCCTCCAACCAGATAAGAAGTTACAAGGAAAGAATATTCTGATGCAACCGCTGGATCGCAAGCTCTTTTCCATGCATATTCAAAATCTTTCGCTGTTACAGGCTGACCGTCAGACCATTTCAGACCTTCCTTCAAATGGAAAGTATACGTTTTACCGTCATTTGTTATGTCCCAGCTTTCTGCTGCGGCAGGTTCAATTCCATCTCTTGTTTCTCTTGTTAATCCTTCAAACAAGTTCTGAATTATGTGTCCTCCGTCAGCTGCGCTGTTCAGTGTTGGGTCCCAAGTTTTTGGGTCAACTGCAATGTTCCATACTAAATAATCATCTTCTCCTGCCGGTGTTGCCGCTTCCGGTGTCCCATTCTGTGACTGATCCGGTGTTTCAGGTGCCTGTGCAGGTTCTTTAGCACAGCCAACCGATATAGACAATACCATAGCCAGTACCATTATTAAAGATAGTACTTTCTTTAACATAAAATCCCTCCAAATATCTATGTATTTGCAGCCAAACGGCCGCATTTATATTATCACCCTTTTTATGCGATATGTCAAGAGTTAGTCTTCCAACATGATGCATAAAAGGGTAAAATATCTTTATTTGTCCAGTAAATGGCATGCTGCAAAATGATCTTTTTCAATTTCTTTAAGAGCAGGAACCACTTCCTTGCACACGTCTTTTGCATATCTGCATCTCGTTCTGAACTTGCATCCCGAAGGCGGATTGACAGGGCTTGGTACATCTCCCTCCAAAACGATACGATTTGATGACTCCGCAATATCAGGATCAGGTATCGGAATTGATGACAGTAATGCCTGTGTATACGGATGTGCAGGATTTCTGTACAGTTCCTTGCTGGATGCAACTTCCACAAGGCTTCCAAGATACATAACTCCGACTCTGTCAGATATGTGCTTAACCATTGACAAGTCATGAGCTATAAACAGGTAAGTCAGATCTCTTTTCTCCTGCAAATCTTCAAGCATATTTACAACCTGCGCCTGAATGGATACGTCAAGAGCAGATATAGGTTCGTCGCATATAATAAATTCCGGATCCACCGCAAGGGATCTTGCAATTCCTATACTCTTTCTCTGTCCGCCGGAAAATTCATGCGGATAACGTGCAGCATGGTCCTTGTTAAGTCCGACCGTATCCAAAAGCTCATAAATTCGCTCCTGTCTTTCTTTGCCTGAAGCCAAATTATGAATATCCATCGGTTCGCCTATTATATCAGAAACAGTCATTCTTGCATTAAGAGACGCATATGGGTCTTGGAATATCATCTGCATCTTCTTCCTGTAAGGCATCATCTGGTCTCTGTTTAATTTTGCGATATCCTTGCCGTCATATAATATCTCGCCGGCTGTGGGTTCGTAAAGCCTTAATATTGTACGGCCCGTAGTTGATTTTCCGCAGCCTGATTCTCCCACAAGGCCAAATGTTTCGCCTCTTCTTATATAAAACGATACATCATCAACAGCCTTGGTTATTTCCAGGTCTTTCTTAATAAAGCCTTTATTTTTAATAAAATATTTTTTTAAGTTCTTGACTTCTATTAATACTTTATTATTTTCCAATTCGAACTCCTCCCTTCAGTTTTTCATAATTCTCATTTTTCGGAGCTTCAGGGTGAAGTAACCAGCACATTGATTCGTGCTTTCCGTCTCCTGTTTTAAAGTACGGCGGTTGTTCCTGATTGCATATACGCATAGCATAATCACATCTTGCGTAAAACGGACATCCTGTAGGAGGATGCAGCAAATCCGGAGGAGTTCCGGGTATAGGAATCAACCTTTGCTTTTCATCAGATGACACTTTAGGTATTGATTTTAACAGTCCCATAGTATATGGGTGTCTCGGTTCATAGTATATATCTCTTATGGAGCCTTTCTCCATAATCAGACCGCCATACATAACAACAACTCTTGAACATACATCAGCCACAACGCCCAGATCGTGCGTAATAAGCATAGTCGATGTGTTTAACCTGGAGTTCAGTGTCTTCATCAAATCAAGTATCTGTGCCTGAATCGTTACATCAAGTGCTGTGGTAGGCTCGTCTGCAATCAGCAGCTCGGGTTCGCAGGACAAAGCTATGGCTATCATAGCTCTTTGCCTCATTCCGCCTGAAAATTCATGAGGATAATTTTTTATCCTTTTTTCCGGGTCAGGTATATTAACCATTTTTAACATTTCCAAAGCCTTTTCATTGGCTTCGCGTTTTGATAATTTCTGATGCTTTATGATTGCTTCCGCAATCTGATCTCCTATTGTGTAAACAGGATTTAATGATGTCATAGGGTCC
>DMJQ01000094.1 GCA_003457065.1 Clostridiales bacterium | reverse complement strand
GGCTGGACATCAGCGACAAACGCTACTACTTTACCAAGGACGGCGTCATGGTGTCCGGCAAGTGGTTGGAGATTGACGGCAAGTGGTATTACTGCAACGCCGACGGTTCCCTTGCCAAGAACACCAAGGTAGACGGATATGAGGTAGACAAAAACGGCGTGAGAAAGACAAAGTAATTAAACCCAAGTAGATAGGGCAAGGGTGGAGGCCGGTATGATTCGGCTTCCACCCTTGCTTTTTCTGTGTTGGGCTTTCTTTACAAATATTTATTCCGCAGATAATCCGCCTGTTCCTCGGTGATGCAGCCACCCCAAAGGTTTGCGTTAATTGCTCCGTACAACTCATCACTGAGGCAGTCCAAATGAAGCACCTGTTCTTTCTCTCCCTGAAGCAATTCGGCAATCGCCTTCTGAATGCTGGCCGGAAGGTCTGTTTCCAGGTAGTCTTTATTCATCGGCTGATCGTCTGCTTCGCTGGGACTCAGCCGGTTTTCCGGTAATAAAAGTTCATCCATTGGCATATTCAGTCCTTTCGATTACATATCGCCCACCATCTTGTTTATGTCGCCGTCTCCATCCACGATAGTGCCCTCCCCGCCACCGCCGTTATCGTCTATCCATCCGAAGCCAAGGAAGTATACCTGCTTTTTTCCATCTACCGTGTGGGTATCTCCCATTTGAGGAGAGGCCTCTTTGGGGGCAGGTNNTTGTTCTACGCTTCATCTGCCGCATCTCCCTCCCGCATAATAAAACGACCGTTCTCCTTGAGGAATTCCTCAGGCGGACGGTCGCTTTGGTAATGATGAAGCTGTGAGAGCAGTCTCCATGCCAGCCAGAAGCCACAGGCAAAGCTTTCTTTAGCATAGAACCCTGAAATCATATCTTTGCCGTCAATGATTTGCAGGATCAGCTTGCGTTCCGGCTTTTCCAAACTGCGGATGAGCTGCTGGTGGCATGCTTCAATTTTCTTCTGAATCTCTGCGTCAGGGACAAAACGATTGTACCGGTCGTACAGCTCGTCCAATGGGTTTTGCATCTTGGTCACCTCCTATCAGTGACACAGGATACCACAAGAGCCCGCTGAAAGCTATTAGAAGTTTCATGAATTCAGGAATGTTTTTAGCACGGCGATGCTTCTTATACCTGTCTGCCTGATGGATTCTGCATAAAGCGAGGATGGGAATCGATATGAATCGGTTCCCACCCTCGCTTTTCCGTATTCAGCTTGCGTTTCCTAAATTGTCCCTATCATACGGTGGACTTGGCGGAAAGCTATGTCTTTTGGAATAATATTGAAAAGAGTTTTTCGGCATTAAGTTAGAATTGTCCCCATATCGTTTATTTTCCGCCTGTGAAATCCATTGCTTTTTCCATCACGTCATAGCACAAATAGTCACCGTTTTCTGTTAGGATAGCATGGGATTCTATCTCCCGATAGCCATACTGCAAGTAAATCTTTTTCGCAGGCAGAGAAGCGTCTAAACAGATTCTCGTGGATATTTGGGAAATTTCTTTTTCTGAATACTCCAGCAACGCCTTCCCATATCCCTTTCCTTGCTGCTCAGGCAGTACAAACAAGCGGCAAATCTCATTATTTTTTATTGTGACTGTCCCCACCGGTGCTCCGTCCACTGTAAGGAGAAAAATATTGCCCAAGAGAATATCACATTTGATATTCTCTGCACTATGGTGCGCAAGGAAAAAATCAACTGCCCCTTTCGGGTAATAACGGGGATAAATTCCTTTTATTGTTTCATGTGTTATATTTACAACAATTGCTAAATCCGTATCTGCTACCTGCTTTATATCCATTTAACACCTTCTCGCAAGTTCTATTTATCTGTTTGTGTATTTACAGCCAACCCGTATGGGATTTCATTCTGTTAACCTTTTTAACAGAATACCATATTTTAGCGAAAAAAGACATACCATCTCTTTGACGCAAAGCTATGTCTTTTTTGTGTCATTCGGTCAAAATAGATGCATTTACAACTTGCCTGATTATTAGAGCAGGATATGCTTCCAACTTCATATTATACTCATAATTAGAATTTCTGATTTTAACTACCTAAGCTTTGATACATTTTTTCATGTGCACGAAATGTGGATTTTTGATGTGCCTTGCTTTTCATATAAATAAAAAGAACAACCAGAAACGATAGCGTCTGGGCAATTGAAATGCGGATTATTTGCAGTTCGTCTGCTCCAGAAATTGTAGTGACATGTAAAAGATTTATAATGGTGTTATTGAAAAAATGATCAGCCATAGGCATCCAAAGTGAACCAGTAATTTTGGTCAGTAAACAGAATTTTGCTCCGGTAATTCCTGTTGTCAAAATAAGCATAAGAGCAGACATTATCGCTCCAACCATATTGATTTCTCCATCCAACAGGCTGCGTACAGACGCTGCAATATGCCATATACCAAAAAGAACAGAAGAAAAAAGGACGGCTTTAATAAATGAATACCTTGTTTCCATTAGTTTGATAAATAACCCTCGGAATACCCCTTCCTCCATTACCACATTAATGATATTGCCAACCACACAAAAAGCAAAAAACAATAGGCCGGTTTGCACCCCTTGATTGCCATCAATCGCATAGCTGGTCACATAGATATGTAGTAAAGGGCGGCTGCCTCTTGACAGTTGCAGAAATAATTCAGTTCCATAGGCAGCCAAGAACACAGTTGCGGCGAGAAGTAAGCCATAGAGTGCATTTCTTACTGCCGACCTGCCTGTGAACCCCACTTCCGACCACTTAAGTAAAAAATGCCGTATTGCCAACATAAGTACGCCGATTCCCGCCAGTTTATGTATAAACGCCTCACCAAAGATGCTTTGGTCTGTACGGATAACCATGTATTCAATCGCTCTAAATACGAAGCATACTAAATAGATGATGATAATGGATTTCACAGGATTAAAATATCTTTTTTTTCATTCAATCTCCTCTAATATAAACAATTTAAAATTGAAGTATATCTTAAGTATAACATAAAATCAGGCTAAAACAGATACAATTTTGCATCTATTTTAGCCTGATAACCATAAGCTACTGGTGGGAATCGAACCCACGACCTGCTCATTACGAGTGAGCTGCTCTACCCCTGAGCCACAGTAGCATATAGGGGAATATCCCCGTTTCATTTCTTTCAAAAGCAATTATAATACCGTTTTTTTTAAAAGGCAATAGATAATGCAAATATTTTAAAGGAAAACTATAGAAGCCTTATTTGCTGCTCATCAGTACAAAGCCTGATAATCAGGCTTTGCAGTTTCATTAAATATGAGCTTGTCTGAGTATGTATTTACGGTAGGCTTAATAAAGACATTTATAATCTCTAGGATTTTGTCTTGCTGTTACTGGAAATCTCCCAGCAGACGGCGGCAAAAGTTATTACTGCCAGCACGGCAATAGAATTTATAACAGAAACCTTTTTATTGGAAAGCTCCGTTTCAACGCCGTCCTCTGTTTCGTATAAATGATGCTCTTTTTCTTCCGNNAGGGAGGCTTCGTTTCTGTATCTTGAAAGCATGGTCATAACGTGTATTTTTGAAGAAATTGCCAAAGCAGAAGCTACTATTATCAGAAAAATTAAAAGCCTTCGGATTAATTTTCCCAAGGTCATATGATCCCCCTCCGCCCTGAAATCCAAACTATCCCTTGCAAACTTAAAAATATAAAGGCCGGCCTAAGCAAACACTCGGTCTATACTTAAAAGCTCTTTAAGGTTTTATTTAATTTGGAATTCATTTATATTTTAAAATATTGTGCTGATATATATAAATTCACATTCTTTATTTACTTTTATAGCTCACAAAGTTAAAAGCTTTTTGTGAACTTACGGAAGGCACTCACTTGAAAAGCACCTTCCAAGCTTATGCTTGTGTAATTTTTCATCTTNNTAAATAAACTTTAGTTTATTTATTATTCTACATAACGCAGAAATAGCAGAGCTATTTCGAGTATTTTCAATGAAGAAATCACTCTTTTATGGCAAAGCAAACTAGGTTTTGGACCTTTCAGACATACCTAGTATAAATGATATTAAATTTATACCAAGCCTCACTATTAATCTAATTTTACCATCTTTTGTTCTGAAGAGCAATCCCCTTAACCCGTAGAAACAAGGCAAATACATGAAAGCCTTTGGTCCTGCCATCGAAATAAGACTTTGGTCATATACTATAGGAATATTTGCAATTTGATGAAAATGAATTGATACCGGAAAATCCTGCAATAAAGCATAATACCTTTGGCATTATGCTCAGGTTTTTTAGAAGCAAAAATACTTTCCCATCAAATTGATTAAAGTTTAAGTTGTTAGAATCAAAATCTTATTGAGTATTTTTTATATGCTTATCATGTATTATTTCTGTAAAATATTGATTATTTTTACCCAAAGTGTTATACTTAAACGTATAATAAATACCTTTTTTATAAAGCTCAATAGATTTTTACTGAAAAATATTGATGTTTTATAAATTAGAGTATTTTAATGTTTTTTTCAAACAGGATTCATTAAGTAAAAAATCAGCGCTATTTCTCAGAGCTTTGTTTCTGCTTTATTTTTTGCTTTTAAATTATTCCTCATTATTATTTTTTATATAAGGAGAGACTGCCTTGAATACTGCATATTTAGATTCAGGAAAATTTTATCCATCCTTTGAACTAAACCCTGATTTTTCGTGGGTAGTGCCTGTATGCGTCTCATCTTACAGTATTTCGGAGCCTTATGCCATCAATACCGCTTCCAGTAATGAGTCAATCCTTATTTATATGCTGGAAGGAAAAGGTCAGGCTTTAAGCAAGGGAACATGCAGATGCTACCAGAAGGATTCCTTTATTTACGCCAATGCAAATATTTCTATTAAGCCTTCTGCAGACACAAGCTTTATATCCATTATGATTAAAAATTCCCGCGGACTTTGCGACCAGCTTGAAATATATAAATTTAACCCTGTAGACGGCATTAGGGAAAAATTTATAAGCTTTTTTGAGAATTTTTCAAAGGGTAATGTAAAAGATATATATACGGCGTCTGCAAATACCCATTATCTTATTATGGAAATTAAAAAGGCTTCCTCTTGTACAGAAAGCAAAATCAGCCCTGCAGTACGTGATGCTATGAAATATATGGAAAATAATTTTTTTACGATTCAAAACCTTGAAGAAGTAGCAAAACATTCAGGCGTAAGCAAAAGCCACCTTATAAGAAGGTTCAGAGCGGAAACGGGAAAAACCCCCTGCTCAATCCTTCAAGAAATACGGATGGAATACGCAAGGCTTCTGCTTATATACGAAACCTTTGGCATATGCGAAATATCCGCAATGATCGGCTATTCCGACCCTGATTACTTTTGCAAGGTCTTCCGCAGGGTAAGCGGAACGACGCCTGCTTCCTTCAGAAAACAAAATAAGAAAGGTGCATCGAATGACGATGAATGTCTTAAAAAGCTTAGATTTCTCCAAAGCTCCCTTAATTTACAAGGACAAAGAGAGGAATCAGGAAAATAGAAATACCGAAAGCGGGTTAAGTAATTTTAGGCCCATTACGCTTTCAGACAGGGATATTTTAAATTCCTATCTCCTTGAAAACCCTTATGGCATATGCGATTTTTCCTTTGGAAACATATATATCTGGCAGCATAAATATAATACAAGATATACCCTTCATAAAGGCTTTCTCATTTTAAGGGCAGGAGAAGAAGGAGAGCATTCTTATCTTATGCCTTTGGGAAAGGGCAATCTCAAAGAGGTCATGGAAGATTTATTTGACCTTGAAGGGGACGCTTTGAGGTTTTCCTCTATTACTCCTCATATGGAAGAGGAGCTAAGAGACATTATGCCCGATGGCTTTAAGGTCGTAAACCCTGATGATTTCTGTGATTATATCTATCTTTCTGAAAATATGATTACCTTAAAGGGCAAAAAGTTTAACGGAAAACGAAACCATATCGGTAAATTTATGTCTCTTTACGGCGATAAATACGAATATACAGAAATAAACGACAGCCTTATTGAAGAATGTAAGGAAATGAACAGAAAATGGTGTCTCGAAAGAGACTGCAGAAAATCCCAAACAGACTATTGCGAAACGATGCGGGCCCTTGACAATTATAAAGAAATAGGCTTAAAAGGCGGCGTTTTAAAGGTGGAAGACGAAGTTGTTGCCTTTACCTTGGGCCAAAAGAATAATGACAATACCTTTAACGTATTAATNNAAGGCTCTTGGCCATATAGAAGGGGCCTATCCTATGATTAATAAGGAATTTGCAGCACAGGAAACCTCCGATTTCATGTATATCAACAGAGAAGAAGATATGGGAGAAGAAGGGCTTAAAAAAGCCAAGCTTTCCTATAGACCTCATCTTCTGCTTATGAAGGGCATGGGTGTTTTTCAATGAAAATAGAAAGGGCCGTAAAATCAGATATTAACGGCATAAGAGAGCTTTGGAAGGAAGGCTTCGGCGAAAGCACCGCCTTTCTTGATTTTTATTTCCCCCGGTATTTTGACTGGGAAAGCGCCCTTATTTCAAGGCAGGACTACGGTGAAATTTCCGCCTCTGCCATTACGGCGCCTTTTGAAATGAAGCTTTTGGAAAACTTTATACCGGCAACTTATATTCTTGGGGTCGTTACCCATCCCAGCCACAGAAAAAAAGGGCTTTCTTCAGCCCTTATGAAAGAAAGCCTTCTTCGCCAAAAGGAAGAAGGTATTCTTGTATCGACGCTCATTCCCGCGGAGCCTTACTTATTTGATATTTACAGTAAATATGGCTTCGGCGAGGTTTTTACAATAAAAGAAGCAATTGAGAGCTATAAAGATATGAAAGAAGACCTTGGTAAAGCAAAGATTTTTACCAAGGAAAATGAAATACCGGAAGCTTTATTTGAAAGCCTTTATGATTTTTATACCGATGCCTATAAAGGCCTTGACATTACATTACTTAAAAGCCAAAAAGACTTTGAGCTTTGTATCAATGAATTTCTTGTATTTGAAGGCTCTATTATGATTTTAAGTAAAGAGGGGCTTATTTCCGCCATGGGCTTTATACGGGATAAGCTTTCTCCAGTCTATATAAAGGAGCTTCTTTCTATCGATGCTAAAAGTAAACAGGCTTTAATCAATTCTGTGCTTGAACTTAACAAAATGGAAGAAATCCTTGTAAAATCCCCTTCCGAGGGAGCCTCTTCGGAAACCCGCTTAGGTATGGCAAGAATCATAGATGCCGTAAAGATTTTAGAGCTGTCTTTCTTAGATAAGGATATTCCTTTAAAAATCAGTATTTCAGATTCTTTAATATCGGATAACAATATTACATTTTCCATAGAAAATAAAAAATTGCATCTATGGGAAAATGAAAAGGCAGATTTTTATTTTACAATAAACGAATTTTCAAGCCTTGCATTAAGGTATGGCCTCAATGTAGAAAGCTTTTTATCAGGAAAAGACGGCCTTAGGGCATATATAAATTTATTGTTAAATGAATAGAGATCTTTTTACGGGACAAAGGCATATGCCTTTGTCCTTATTTTTTTGCTTTCAGCCTTGAATTACCCTCTTTATTCGATTAAACTGTTTTACATAAAGAAAAACGAGATTAAGGCAGCAACAAAAACCTATTTTTCATAAACGCTTAAATATATGAAACTGCAATATTTAAGCCATTCAAAATATACGATTTTTGCTGCTGTAATTAATTTGTTTTACTATACAGTAAATTTAAAATTAAACAGTAGCAAAGCCGTATATNNAAATTAAGGAAAAGCAAATTTGCAACACTATTGTTTTATTTTTATTCGAGTATGTAGTAAGCGAACCTGGAAATCTTTTTTAAATGAGCATCCTCTTAGAATTGACAAACCAATTTTAAGTTTGGCAGCTCTGTTCTGA
>DMJQ01000082.1 GCA_003457065.1 Clostridiales bacterium | reverse complement strand
GGCTTAGGATTAAACCAG
Source organism: Clostridiales bacterium (assembly GCA_003457065.1). GTDB lineage: Bacteria > Bacillota > Clostridia > Tissierellales > Sedimentibacteraceae > Sedimentibacter. The sequence goes on along the minus strand of DMJQ01000082.1, from coordinate 5,533 downwards.
CTACGTTAAATAAAACCTTAATTCGGCAGTATCTGCTGACCCATTGGTGTCTCTGGACATTTCTGGGCAGTAGCATATTTCCGCGTAGTAACCTCACCTAACAAGATGTTTTGTTTTTTAATCAACACTATCATGTTATAACATTTTTTTAAGAATGTAAAGTTTTATTAAAAAATAATTAGTAAATATTGAATTTTTTTATTGACAAAAATAATTTCATGCATTATACTTCATTACATAACTAACTAACTATGCGACATATGAAGAGGTGATAATTTGTTAGAATTCGGCGCTGATAAATCAATTTATGTACAAATAGCTGAAAGCATAGAAAATGAAATACTGCTGGGTAATTTAAAAGAGGATGAACAGGCTCCTTCTACTAATCAATTTGCTAAAATTTATCAGATAAATCCTGCCACTGCAGGCAAAGGTCTGAATCTTCTGGTTGAGGAAGGCATTTTATACAAGAAAAGAGGACNNAAGAAAAAAGATACTTAAGAAAAGACAATACGCATTTTTCAGTGAAATCCTGCCCGGAGTAATTGCCGAGGCAAAGAGACTTGAACTAACAGTCGAAGAGATTGTTGATTACATTAAAAATTCAGAAGGGAGAAAGTCTTAATATGATAGAAGTAAATGAATTGTGCAAATCTTACGGCATAACAAGGGTACTGACAAACATAAACTTAACTTTGGAAGAAAATAAAATATACGGCTTGTTGGGAAGAAACGGTGTTGGAAAAACAACATTGATGAATATAATTTCAAATCAAATCAAAAGCACTTCCGGTGAAGTAAAATATGACGGCATGAACCTTTATCAAAATTCTTCGGCTGTAGAAAATATCTGCATCGTGCGCGAAAAAGGCATACCCGTAGACAAAGAGAAAGTCAAGGAAATCTTCGCAACATCAAGGATTTTATACAAGGACTGGGATGAAGAATACAAGAACTTTCTTGTACATGAATTTAACCTGGATGTGAGGAAAAAATACACAAAGCTTTCAAGGGGCAACCAGACCATTGTAGGACTTANNTGAGCCGTCTCTCGGTCTTGATGCTGCATACAGATATAAATTTTACGATCTGCTCCTGGAAGACATGCAGATTAATCCCAGGACGATAATTATATCCACACATCTGATAGATGAAGTCACCAATTTGTTTGAAGAGGTCATAATATTAAAAGACGAAAAGGTATACATCAAGGATGAAGTGCCGAACATAACTGAAAAAGCTTACTTCCTTAACGGTAAATGGGAAAATATTCAGCCTGTCGTCTCGGGAAAAAATATAATCCACAAGGAAGGATTCAGTTCCTCCGTCATAGTGGGTGTATTTGAAAAATTAACTTTAAAAGAGAAGGAGCTGCTTAAAAGCAACAATGTTGAAATAAGCAATATCCCTCTACAAAAACTGTTTGTTTATCTTACTGAAAAAAACAATATGGAGGTGCTATAATGAACAGCCTGAAACGTGCAGTCAAATATCAGTATTCTGATTTAATTAAATCCGCCGTTACTTTCTGGTTAGTGATTCTTTTTCTGGACATTGTCTCTTATCTTTCTTTCAAGTATTCCGGAGGAAGCTTCATAGGGATAACCATAAGCGGCTTCACCAGTTCCACAGAACCAATCAATTGGTTTGTCACCATTGCAGGCTCAAACCTGCTGCCCATATTTGTGTTCTTAATAGTACACTGCTACATTATGTACTATGAACATTTTCCTGTGGCCTTAAACTTCAGCGTGACAAGAAGCGATTTTTACGCTTCGGCGCTCATTGACAATATTTCCGCTGCGCTGATATTTTCGGCAGTGCAAAGTATACTTATGAAAGCCGACGCATTTTTAATGGGCTCTATGGAAAATTATGTATTATTTTATAATAACTTTGACAATATTCCGGCTCTGTTTATTTCATTGTTTATTTGTTTCTTGTTCATTATGTCATTTGTTAATTTTCTTGCGGCCATGAACTATAAGTTTGGCTACAAGCTGTGGATTGTCATCGGAGCATTGTTTGTTCTTTTATCGATGTCATCAATGCTTGATTCAATAACTCTTTCAGGTATAATCGACAGCATTTTTACAACAAAAATAAATCCTGACAAGGCATTGAAATTGATGATTGCTGCCGCAGCACTTTACTTAGGAGGATATCCTGCAATTTACTTTGCGGAAATAAAAAGCAGACTGGTGTAACATCTTAATACACTTTGCGCAGGCAGAGATTTTAACTTTAACATTACTTTAAAAGCAAGGATTAAACCGATAAAAAACAGGCTGTTCGTGAGTGAACAGCCTATTTTAATATTTCATATAAATCGCTTAATTTATGTATTTCATATATCGGTTTAGCATCTGTATAATTTTCGACGTTTTGCGGATTCAACCAGCATGTTGGAATGTTAAGGCGAGCGCCGCCGGCTATGTCGGCAGTCAGCGAATCACCTATTATCAATGTTTTTCTAAGATCAAAACCGGGAATTTTATTAATTACAGCTTTAAAATATTCCGCCGCGGGCTTCTGGTATCCTATGTCTTCAGAAACAAATACATTCTCAAAGCACTGCTCCAGATTGGCATCTCTTATTCTTTTGAACTGAGTATCTGAGACTCCGTTTGTAATTATGTACAACTTATAATTTTTGCATAAATCCCTCAGTATTTCTTCTGCTCCATCAATATAGTCATGCTGCAGATTCAGATAATGCCTGTATCTTTTTTCAACTTCATCTCCGTCAACGTCTATGTTGTATTTTTTAAACAACATTGAAAACCTGGTGTTTAACACATAGTCACGTGTTACATTGCCCTTCTCCAGTTCGTTCCACAAAGATTTGTTGAGAACTACATAATCATCCATGGCTTTTTGCACATCTTTTACCTGCATTTCTTTAAACAGCCCGGTCAGTGCTTTCTTCTCACCCTTTGTAAAATCTAAAATCGTATCATCCAGGTCAAACAATAATGTGTTGTACTTCATTTATAACCTCACTTTTAATGTCACTAAAAATCTTATTTATCATAATCCTCCAGAAAGCTGTGTTTCACACCGCCTTTCTTGTACCCGATAACCGTATCCAGGTTTACATTGTGTATGCTTCTGAATATATTTGTGTCGATGTGAGAATTCGTCTGTCTCAGTTTTTTAATCAATGCTTTCATTTCCTGACGTTTTGAACCGATTCCGTCATCGCCCAAGACGCAGTTTTCGGTCAGGCGGCATGCGCATCTGATAAACTGAAGATCGTTATATCTTTTCCATGCAATAATATCATCTTCCCGCACCTTGTACATTGGTCTTATAAGTTCCATGCCTTCGTGGTTGGTGCTTTTAAGCTTAGGCATCATTGTTTTAAACTCTGCCGCATAAAGCGTGCTCATAAGCACTGTTTCGATTACATCATCAAAATGATGCCCCAGTGAAATTTTGTTGCAGCCCAGTTCTTTTGCATATCTGTAAAGATATCCTCTTCTCATTCTCGCACACAAATAACAGGGTGTTTCTTCAACATTTGCGACAATGTCATATATCTGTGTATTGAACATTTTTATGGGTATATTCAATAACTCGGCATTGTCAATAATAAGCTGCCTGTTAATTTCGTTGTATCCCGGGTCCATTACCAGTTATTCTGTTTCAAAATTTATTTCGCTGTATTTTTGAAGCTGCTGCATGCATTTTGCCATGAGCACAGAATCCTTTCCGCCCGAAATGCATACGGCAATTTTGTCTCCGTCTTNNTCCATATGGTTTTCCTGAATTTTTTAACTATACTTCTCTCTACTTCTTCGTGCTTTTCCATATCTACTGCCTTTCAAACTTTTTATAGCATTTATCAAATGCATCCAAAAACACATCTATATCATTTTCGCCCGTCAGATGGCTAAGGCTTATCCTCAGCGTTGACAGCGCTCTTTTTCTGTCCTTTGTCCTGGCATACACCGGCCTTGATGCGGTATTTGGAGCACAGCATGCCGATTTTGTGGAAACATAAACATCAAAATTTTCAAGCTCTGCCTTAAACTTTTCCGTATTGACTTTGTTCATGCTTATATTCAAAATGAACGGAACCGAGTTTTCATTGCTGTTTATTTTAACTTTCGGATACTTTTTTAGTGCCTTTCTTAATTTCGCATTCAAACCGCTTACATAATTTAAGCGCTGCTCCAGATTTTCGTATGCCAGTGTCATCGCTTTTTCTGCTGCCGCAATCATTCCAAGCGCCGGTGTGCCGCTTCTGAATGATGTTGTGCTTATGCCTCCGTGTATGAGCGGCTCAAGTATAACTTTTTCCTTTTTTATCAGCACGCCGCAGCCGTTCAATCCGTAGAACTTGTGGGGAGCAAAAGTTGCAAGGTCCACATTTTCAAAAGAAACTGGAATCTTCCCCACTGCCTGAGTGGCATCCACGTGAAAGCAGCAATGCGGATACGCCTTTAGTATCTCACCTATTTTATTTATCTGCTGTATGATTCCTGCCTCACTGTCAACGTAACATATTGAAACCAATATTGTATCGCCTCTCAACAGCTCTTTTAAATTGTCGAGATCAACGAGTCCGTCACTGCCGATTTCCACATAATCAACTTCAAACCCGTTGTTCTGCAAATATCCCACAGCGCCGTTAACCGACGAATGCTCCAGAAACGTGGTTATTACGTGTCTTCCGTATTTTTTATTTTGTCCCGCAATGCCTTTTATTGCTGTATTGTTTGATTCGCTGGCACCCGAAGTATATATTATTTCATCTTCCGAAACTCCAAGAAGCTGTGCAATCTTTTCCGTACTTTTGTTTAAACGCTCTACCGCCAGTCTTCCCAATTCATGGGTTGAGTTAGGGTTTGCGATAAATTCCCTCGAGACATGGCTGAAAGTATTTATGACCTGCTCGTCTGCAGGCGTATTTGCCGCATAATCCAAATAAATCATTAGTTCACCTCTACAACTAATTATATTAATTATATGTATATATTACAAGGATAATTTTCAGCAAGAAAATTACATTTCTGCATCCAATATCATATTGCATATAATTGTATTTTTTGATATTCTGACTTATGGTATATTAAATATAAACATGGAGGAGTTATGGAAAAAGCTCATCAGATCGATTATCAGATTTTCGGCGACGATATACAGTTCGTTGAAATCGCTTTGGATTACGGGGAAACCATCGTTGCGGAACCCGGAGCCATGATGTACATGGATTCAAGCATTGAGATGGATACCGTATTCGGAGACGGAAGCGAAAAGGAATCATCAAAAGGTCTAAAAGGTATTCTGGCAACGGCAGGCAAGCGNNGCTTTTACAAACAGAGGTATGGATAAAAAATCTCTGGCATTTGCAGCACCCTATCCAGGAAAAATTATTCCGGTGGAGCTTATGGAATATGGCGGACAACTAATATGCCAGCGTGATGCCTATCTTTGTTCCGCAAAAGGAATAGAAATCAGCATAGCATTCCAGAAAAAAATCGGAGCAGGTTTATTCGGCGGCGAAGGCTTCATCATGCAGAAGCTG
>DMJQ01000090.1 GCA_003457065.1 Clostridiales bacterium | reverse complement strand
ATTTTATTAATAAATTCTATCAAAAATATTGTAAGATCTATTTCCGCTTCTTCATAAAATAATTTTCTTCCAAATTTCTTTATACGAGGTAGAAATTTTTTATATAATTATAGCTTTGCCTTTTCATCCCCATCTTGTCCCATCTTAAAAAGTTCATACAATGTTTTTTCCATTTGTTAGTTACCCCCTATATTATATAAACACATTTTTTCACAATAAGGTAAACACCGTAGTTCTTGGTTCAATTTACTCTTATAAATAAGGGGCTGTTGCACTAAGAAGTTAGTATAACGTTTTTTCTTTGTGAAAAAAATATTAATTGTTAAAAAAAATTAACCCTTATTTATGTATTTCGTGGTATAATGAAATTGCAAAAAATTTAAGAAAGGTTGGTCTATTATGGAATTAAAAAATTTACTTGTTGAAAAAAATGAGGGTATTTGCACAATAAAAATTAATAACCCTCAATCACTGAATGCATTAAATGCAGAAGTTTTAAGTGAGCTTGAAATTGCCATTGACCAGGTAGAAAAGGACGAAGAAGTTAAAGTTGTTGTGCTGACAGGTGAAGGAAAAGCTTTCGTTGCAGGTGCGGACATAGCTTATATGAACAAACTGAATCCTGAACAGGCAAAGAAATTTTCAGAGGACGGTTCAAGAGTTTTCAGAAAAATTGAAACACTTAATAAAGTTGTCATAGCCGCAGTAAATGGTTTTGCTCTCGGTGGAGGCTGTGAGCTGGCAATGGCGTGTGACATGAGAATTGCATCTGTAAAGGCAAAATTTGGACAGCCTGAGGTAGGTCTTGGAATAACCCCGGGATTTTCAGGAACGCAGAGACTTGCGAGAANNGAAACAGATATTGAAACAGGAATAGCCTATGAATCCAATATCTTCGGTTTATGCTTTGCTTCTGAAGATCAGAAGGAAGGCATGACGGCATTTTTGGAAAAGAAGCATCCTAAATTCAAGTAATTTCCGTTTTTTCTATCTATTTATATATGTTAATATTAATTAAAATTAATATGGGGTTGATATTTGATTAGCAATTTAGTATAATTAAAATGTTAATTCCAAATGAATTTTTTTGACTACGCACAGAGGTTAAAAAATTCACAAACATGGATAACAAATAGGGTTTGAGACAAAAATTTTAAGGGAGTGAAATCATGAATTTTCAATTAAGCAAGGAGCATGAAATGGCAAGACAGCTTTTCAGAGAATTTGCTGTCAATGAAGTAGAACCATTAGCTCAAGAAATTGATGAACAAGAAAGATTTCCTGTTGAGACTGTAGAAAAAATGCAGAAGTACGGTTTCATGGGAATTCCGTTTTCAAAGGAATATGGTGGACAAGGCTGCGATAATCTGACTTATATTATGGNNATATTTATAACAAATGCATCCTATGCGGATGTTTATATAATTATGGCTATGACTGATAAATCTTTGGGTACAAAAGGTATATCAGCATTCATAGTTGAAAAAGACTTCCCTGGTTTTTCAATAGGAAAGAAAGAATTAAAAATGGGTATCAGAGGTTCAGCTACATGTGAACTGATTTTTGAAGACTGTATAGTACCAAAAGAAAATCTTCTTGGAAAAATTGGTCAGGGCTTCAAAATAGCTATGAAGACTTTGGACGGAGGAAGAATCGGTATTGCTTCTCAGGCACTTGGTATTGCACAGGGAGCTATTGACGAAACTGNTNNATATGTAAAAGAAAGAAAACAGTTCGGAAAGCCTATTTCAAAATTCCAGAACACTCAATTCCAACTGGCTGATATGCAGGCTAAAGTTGATGCAGCAAGATTACTGGTATACAGAGCTGCATGCAGCAAGGATGCAGGTGGACCATACAGTGTTCATGCAGCTATGGCAAAACTGATTGCCGCAGAAACAGCTATGGAAGTTACAACAAAGGCTGTTCAGCTTCATGGTGGATATGGATACACAAGAGATTATCCTGTTGAAAGAATGATGAGAGATGCTAAGATAACCGAAATTTATNNGCAGAAAACGTGAATATAGTAGTATGTATAAAACAAGTGCCTGATACAACGGAAGTAAGACTTGATCCTAAGACAGGTACATTAATAAGAGAAGGCGTGCCAAGTATCATTAACCCTGACGATAAGGCAGGCTTAGAGGCAGCATTAAGATTAAAAGATGAGCAGGGTGCACATGTCACAGTTGTATCTATGGGACCTCCTCAGGCAGATTTAGCTTTGAGAGAAGCAATGGCTATGGGTGCAGATGAAGCAATCCTATTATCAGACAGAGCATTCGGCGGAGCTGATACATGGGCAACTTCAACAACAATTGCAGCTGCTTTGAAAAATTTAAAATATGATTTAATAATTACGGGAAGACAGGCAATTGACGGAGATACAGCGCAGGTCGGACCTCAGATAGCAGAGCATTTAGGACTTCCAAATATAAGCTATGCAGAAGACATTAAAGTAGAAGATGGCTATATAATAGTTAAAAGACAGTATGAAGACAGATATCATACAATAAAAGCAAAATTGCCAATATTGATTACTGCATTGGCAGAACTTAACGAACCTCGTTATATGACTCCGGGCGGAATTTTTGACGCCTTCAGAGAAAAGAAAGTAACAGCTTGGTCATTGAAGGATATAACAGTTGATACAGATAATATAGGTCTTAAAGGTTCTCCTACCAAGGTTAAAAAATCATTTACTAAGGGTGCAAAATCAGCAGGTAAAGTGTTTAACCTTGAACCACAGGAATCAGCTGAATTAATAGTTGAGAAAATGAAAGAAAAATTTATTATTTAGTAGGAGGCGGAAAAATGAGTATTTCAGAATATAAAGGTGTATTTGTTTTTGCTGAACAAAGAGACCGTAAAGTACAAAAAGTTGCTTTTGAACTTGTGGGCAAGGGAAAGCAATTAGCAAAGGATTTAAATACAACAGTAACCGCAGTCTTGCTCGGAAAAGATATGGCGGATGAAGCAAAGAGATTGTGCTATGCAGGTGCAGACAATGTTATATATGTAAATGATGATATGCTTGATGTATATATGACAGAACCATATGTTTACACAATGCACAAAATAATAATGGATAAAAAACCAGAGATAGTTATTTACGGAGCTACTGCAATCGGAAGAGATATGGCTCCAAGAATATCTGCAAGGGTTCACACAGGTTTGACAGCAGACTGTACAGGGCTGGCAGTTGAAGCTGATGATCAAGACCCGAAGAAATTAAACTTAATGATGTGAAGACCTGCTTTCGGCGGAAACTTAATGGCAACAATCGCGTGCCCAAATAACAGACCGCAGATGGCAACAGTAAGGCCAGGCGTTATGCAGGCTGCTAAATATTCAGAACAAAATCCGGTAAATATCGAAGAATACAAAATTGATATACCAAAAGAATGCAAAAATGTTGAAATATTAGACGTAACAAAAATAATTCAACAAAGAATGAACATCGAAGATGCTAAGGTTCTGGTATCAGGCGGAAGAGGAATGCACGGTCCTGAAAACTACCCAATGATTGAAGAATTGGCAGACTTGCTGGGAGGAACAATTTCAGCTTCAAGAGCTGCTGTAGATGCTGGCTGGGTTCCAAAGGACAGACAAGTTGGACAGACAGGAAAAACTGTTAGACCAAACCTTTATATAGCTTGCGGTATTTCAGGAGCTATTCAGCACTTGGCAGGTATGGAAGAATCAGATTTCATCATTGCAATTAATAAGGATGAAACAGCTCCTATATTTGACGTTGCTGATGTAGGAATAGTAGGAGATATATTCAAAGTAGTTCCTCTGTTGATAGAAGAATTAAAAAAAGAAAAAGCTAACGCAGATAAATAAGTATAATAGTAATTGGTGAATAGCTTAGCTATTCACCAATTATTTATTTTAATTTGACTTACCTTATTTAGTTTGCATTCCGCTGGTNNAAGAAAAGTAAATTTACTATATATCACTAGACTAACATATAATTTCATTTTCTTCAATAGGGTTTTGCAATACTGCAAGCCTTACGCAAAATGAATTATAATAAGATATTTTACAAAAGAAAAAGAGCATAGATAAATAATATCTATACTCTTTTATAGGTTTTAACTCTAGCTAGGCTTATGCCAATTAAATATTAAAGCATAAAATTTATGCTTATTTAATTTTTAAAAGCTTATTTGCCTGCCATCTGTCTTTTCTGTGCGTCGATCATTTTCTTAACCATGTAACCGCCTACATAACCATTCTGTCTTGCTGTTAAGTTACCTTTATCTACTTGTTCATAATTTGTTAAACCTAATTCGTTAGCTATTTCAGTCTTCATTTGATTTAAAGCCTGTTTTGCTTCTGGTACAACGATGTTGTTACTTCCGCTATTGTTTGATGCCATTTTTTTTCTCTCCTTTCTTTCAAAGATGTACTCTTATTATTGTCTTTTGAGTTTAATTTAATCATGTAATATAATGTTATATTGGTAAACTATACTTTGGGCCCAATTAACCTGAATTCAACTATGTACTTCAGGTCAATCTACAGGATTAAATTTAATGAAAGTCGTAAGTGACTTTCTAACATTATTATTGTCAGCAAATATCTAATAATACATGGCAAATAATTGAATTAGAGGAGTCAGAATGGAAACAGAAAAATATAAATTAAAATTAATAAAAAATTCTATACTATTTTATTAATATGTGTTAAAATGTAAAAAATAAAGTAACAATTTTTACTTGTTTTCATAGGTTAATAATGAATCTAAAAAAGGAGGTTTAATATAGGGAAAAGACGAAGGGACATATTATAGCGCCAGAACTGTTTAGTTGACGAGGACAGAGTTATCGAAAATTCGGCGGGTGCTCTGCGGTGCGGCTACATCGATATGGTTTTTACAAATCCAACAGGTGACTGTTGTGACAAAATAAAACTAATAGCCATCTTATCTTTTACTGAAATAATATTAATCCGTCTTATAATTCCCAAAACATTAATTGAATAGTAAAATAAAAATATTATTAAGTTAATATTCTTGTTTTTGTATGCACACATTCATAATACACTGAAAAGTCTCATACTGTTTTGTGATGTGCCATGTTATTTTCGTGTGCGTGATTTATGAAAATAATTAAGTTTTTCACAGTTTACAGTTAATGAAGGCAGAAATCAGGTATGTTGTGCTGTCATTGTTGCTTTATTATGACTGAAACAATTTATCAGGCGATGATTATCGTATAATTAAATAAGAATGGAGAATTGATATGTGCGGAATAGTTGGTTATGTAGGATTTGAAGATGTGAAGAAAATAATTTTATGCGGTCTGGAAAAGCTTGAATACAGGGGCTACGACTCTGCGGGAATCGCCATTGCTGATAACAACAATGTTTATATCTGCAAAGAAAAAGGAAGGATATCTAATTTAAGAGAATGCATGGACGGTACTGTTTCCGGAAAGTTAGGAATTGGTCACACAAGATGGGCAACACACGGCGTGCCGAATAAAATTAATTCACATCCTCATCAGAGCAGTTCAAAAAGATTTACTTTAGTGCATAATGGCATAATTGAAAATGAAGAAGAACTGAGGCATAAATACTTAAACGGAATAAAATTTACAAGCGATACAGACACGGAAGTTATAGTCCAGCTGATTGAAAAATTTGTTGGCGACGGTGAGTCGGTAGAGCTTGCCATACGACATACCATGAGCGAGTTAAAAGGCTCATATGCTCTTGCCATCATCGACAGCGAGGATATGAATACATTGTATGCGGCTAAAAACAAAACACCTCTTTTGGCAGGAAAGGGCGAAGGTTTTAACATGATTGGCAGTGATGCCATGGCAATGATAAATTACACAAACATTTTTTATGAGATAGAAGACAAGGAATTTTTGAAAATCACAAGGGACAGCATTGAAATATATACGATTTACGGCAACAGGGTTTTAAGAGAGCCTTACAAGGCGGATATAGATGCATCAGATACCGAAAAAGGAACGTACCCTCATTACATGATGAAGGAAATAGAGGAGCAGCCGTTTGTCATAAGAAAGATCATGTCGGAGTATTCGGACGACAACGGAAATATGTACATTGATCCTGAAATTGTGGAGAATGTGCGTTCGTGTGACAAATTGTACATCATAGCATGCGGCACCAGCTATCATGCAGGATTAATCGGCAAGCAGTTTTTTGAAAAAATTGCGGCAAAACCTACAGAGGTTATAATTGCAAGCGAGTTTATATACAATATGCCGCTTTTGCCTGAGAATCCCCTGTTTATGTTCATTTCGCAAAGCGGTGAAACGGCAGACTGCAGGGCTGTCCTTGTAAAGGTCAAAGAAATGGGCTACAAGACATTGACATTGACAAACGTAAAAGGCTCAACGCTGTCGAGAGAAGCAGACAACACGCTGCTTTTGCATGCGGGACCTGAAATAGCTGTTGCGTCAACAAAGGCATATACGGCACAGATTGCGGTATTGTCAATACTCGCCGCAATGGTTGACAACAGAGTTAATATAGATATTTTCAAAGAGTTAAGCAAGATTGCCTATACGATGGAAACATTGTGCGACGACAAAGACAACTACAGGGAGTTTGCCGAAAAGTATTTGGTTAACAGCAGAAACTGCTTCTATATAGGCAGAAGCATGGACTATTATCTGTGCCTTGAAGCTTCTTTGAAATTAAAAGAAATTTCATATATTCAGACAGAAGGTTTTGCTGCCGGTGAATTAAAACACGGAACCATTGCTCTGATTGAGCAGGGCACTCCTGTCATAGCGGTCATAACACAGGAGAACATAAACTTAAATACAAGAAGCAATATCAAGGAAGTTAAGACCAGAGGTGCCGCAACAATGGTAATCTCCCTGCGCAGGCTCAGCCAGGAAACAGATGCCATTGTAATCGACGATGTGAATGAACTGCTGTCACCGCTGGCAGCAATAATTCCTGCACAATACCTGGCATACTATGCCGCACTGTTAAAAGGCTGCGATATTGATAAGCCAAGGAACCTTGCAAAGTCGGTGACGGTTGAGTAAGGGTGTCTGTTATTACGGGGGATGTGTAGATAAAAATACAAAATGTATAAAAATGATATCTTTAAAAATTGAAGTTGTGATTGAATAATAAATACAAGTAAGCCGACCATATTTAAATTATGTTTTTAAATGGTCGGATTATTTTTGTATTAAATTGGAAATTTCGTTTGTTTATCTTTATTATAACGTAATAGGTTTATAAACATCTGTGTGTATAAATAAAAATATATTACTCCCACCAATAGTAGATATTCGTGTGGAATTTTAGACTTTTCCACCAGATGGTCAATTTCAAACCTATAAGCATACGAACTGGCTTTTCTTAAATGCCAAGGCGAGGAAACAATAACTGCAGTTTTTAGCCCTCTATCCTGCATGATTTTCTTTGAAATTACTAAATTTTCGTATGTAGACTTTGCATGTTTTTCACGAATTATATTGCAATCGGGAACTCCTAATTCAATCAAGGCTTGTGACATAACATCAGCCTCAACATACTTGTTAGCAACATCTGAACCAGTGCAAATAATTACTTCGGCAATTCCTTCATGATATAGTTTTGCTGCTTTTTTTATTCGCTCTCTTAAAATTGGTGACACTCTTCCATCTTTTTTGGCTGGATAACCAAGTACAATAATTACGTCTCTTTTTTGTCCATTATTATAGTCTGCTTTTTTAAAACTTCTACAAAGTACATAATACTCAATCATAAAGAATACTAATATTGAACACAAAGCATATAATACCGACATTCAATAAATCCTCCCTGTAAACGTCAATTGCTATTATCACTATATTTGCCATATAATCCTATAATCCAAATCAACACAATTGTATCGTATTTGCATTTTAAATGCAAATTTAAGGGTAGTTAACATAGAAAATCTCAGCGATAATAAATTTATTATGGTACGAAAACATATGTGAAAATATGTATCAAACAAGAGCTATATATTGAAAATTATTATATCTGCTTTACTTATTACACCAATTCCAGAAATAATATATTCTGTACATAATATGGTACATAATGAGTATGTAGTAGGTTATCTTGAAGAAAAAGGGATCAAAGTCATATATGATAATGAGGCTGTCCCGGAAAATACCATATTGATATTCTGTGCATAAGTGAGGCTTAGATTTATGAAAAATAAATTGTATCTGCATGTTCCTTCTTTTGAAGAACTTGATTACAGGCAAAAAATATTATCACAGCCTGA
>DMJQ01000017.1 GCA_003457065.1 Clostridiales bacterium | reverse complement strand
AATCATGGCAATACTCTCGGAATAAAGTATTTCCCCTATTTCATCTGACAAAGCCTTAATTTTCGAAGCTGCGGCATTGATCTGCCTGAGCTGTCTGTTGAGATTCAGCACGGTTTGTACAGTTGCCGTAAAATCTACGGCTATGGTAGCAAGCGCTACTCCTAAAATTATTTTTCCGGCTTTAAAATTGATTGTGGAAACAAACTCTCGTATGACAGGATGAATTATGACCAGAATTACCATGCAGGCAATTCCCCACATAATGGACGATTTCAAGCATATGTATCCTCCTATATTGATCGGTGTGTTGGAGTAGACCCACCATCTTGTGTGAAAGATCTTTTCCAGCAGCCATCCGGTCACAAGTTCCAGAACCGAAGTAAGTATAACCGAACCGAAGAAAAGAATTCCAAGGTTTTCTTTTACGGGCATCAGCAATATTACAATGGTAACAACTCCGAATCCGTAGATAGGGCATAACGGACCGTTTAAGAATCCACGATTTACAAATTTTCCGGTGTTTACAGTGGCGTAAATAACCTCTGTACACCAGCCCAGAAAGGCATAAATAACAAAATAACATAATACCAAGTATAGATTCATACATGACCTCTTTTTATCAGTTTAGCTTATATTATTATAGCATATTAATGATAGATTTTTAAGATTAAAGAAATCTTAAGATAACGAAGAATGCTGTTATCAATGAGGCTGTTATAATCATTTAACTTAATAATTTGATTTTTGTGTTCTTTATGGATATAATGTATCCATCAATGCTCATATCTTTTCAGAAATCAGGTGAAATATGGAAGACAAGATGCTGGATTTATTTAAAAAGAGAAGAAGTATAAGGACATTTAAAGAAGAAAAAATGCCAAAAGAAATGATTCAAGATATTATCAGAGCTGGACTTCTGGCACCATCGTCAAAAAATAAAAAGCCGGTGGAATTTATTGTGGTTGAAGACATGGAAACACTTCAGAAGTTAAAAGCCTGCAAGAATAAAGGCAGCAACGGACTCGACACCGCACCGTGTGCCATAGCTGTAATCGGGGACAGCCGTAAAAGTGACGTATGGATAGAAGATGCGTCGATTGCTTCGTGTTTTATGCAGCTGGAAGCTGAAAGCCTGGGATTAGGTTCGGTATGGATACAGATTAGAAAACGTCAGAGCAATTCTGATGATTCGGAAAAAGAAGTAAGGAAAGTATTGAACATACCTGAAGGCTACGGTGTGCTGAATATACTTGCCGTCGGATATAAGGACGAAAATAGAAAACCTTATGACGAAAGCGATATTGATTACTCAAAGGTTCATTACGAAAGATATCTATAGTTTAAGGCCCGTGTTTTGAGTAAGGAATTTAGATATAATAAAAGAATGGGCTGCAGCAAAAAAGTAAAATTATGATTTTGCCAGCCCTATGTTCTGTTATCGGAAAAAATGATTAAATTTTAATCATATAGTTTAAAAATATCCATTATTCAATGCCTTTTATCCTGATTTGGATCCAATCCGGTAACCACGTGTATGAATCCATGTATATCCCTTCGTTTATCCTTATCCAATTTTCTATATGATTTAATCAGTTCTTTTTCTTCTTCAGACAAATAAAGCCCAGAAGATTCATTGATGTTATCGTTTTTTGCAAATGCCACAGGCGGTTCTTCTCCTGTTAGAAGCCAGTCGATGGAAACACCGAACAGCTTCCTGAATGCTATCAGCGAATTGCTTGACGGTGCAAATTTGTCATTTTCCAGTTCGCTTAAGTTTCCTGTGGACATTCCTGTCTTATCTTTTACGTCAGTTAAAGATAATTTGTTGATTTTACGCACATAACGTATCCTTTTTCCAATTGTATCCAAGAAATCACCTCCGAACATCTCTGAAAAAAGAGAAAAAATAATTGATATGTTGACTTTCTCTTATATCAGATATATTATATGATTATGATTAAATTTTATTCATCGAATTGTACATATTGTATCACAAATATCTGATAAACGAGAGCATATTTTTAAGGGGGAACGAAGGCATATGAAGAAAAGAAAACTCACTCCTTTTGGATTAAACGTTAAAAATAGATTAGCTGATTTAAATATGTCTCAGAAAGCGCTGGCGAAAAAGCTTGGTACATCAGATGCTTATCTGAGCATGATTTTATATGGAGAACGCTCGGGAAATATGTATATTGAAAATATTAGAAGTATATTAGATATGGATCATGAAAAATCATCATAGATTCATGAGATAGAGCTGTCCGGCATTGTCGGAAATATGGTTAATAGATTATATGTATTTTGTTTGGGAGGTGTAGTGCGTGAAGGGCATAGAAAAACAACCCTTTAAAACGATTATTATGTTGATGGGTGTAAATGGTGAAATTTATTACTGCAACATAAATAACACAAAATTAATAAAAGGATTTCTTAGGATGCTGGACATTAAGGCGCTGCTCAATACAGGAGGCTTTGTTAAAAAAGAAGTTGATGATTATATTATGACCGCAGATAGACTGAGCATTGATAATAAAGTATTTTGGGTGGTGACTGTGGAAGTAGAAGATTCTAACAATATGTATAAAGACTTTTCTACGGGGCTTTACAATCGGAATTTTTGGGAACATTTAAAAAGCGGTATCATAAAACTGCCGGGTGGGATATTTTACTCGCTCATTGTGATTGATATCGATAATTTGAAAGAATGCAATGATTTACGCGGGCACATTGTGGGTGATAAAGCAATTGCCATGTTGGGGGAAGCAATTCGAGATTCGGTCAGGGAAAATGATATCCCCATACATTACGGCGGCGACGAGTATATAATAATTCTGCCGAATGCAGAACTTTCGGATGCTGAAGGAATAGTTGAAAGAATAAGAAAAAATATAAAGAATAAAAGCCTTGATGAAGAATTAACAATCGAATTCAGTGCCGGAGCGGCATTTTCCGATGATGTCAGCGGATTGGAGCAGATGCTGCAGCTGGCTGACAGAAAAATGTACAATGAAAAAAGAAGAAAAAAGAAATTTTTTATCTAAAACTGAACAGACTGTTATAACTGCCACAGGAAAGATTCCAATAATAGTGTATGACATTAATAACATTTATGATATAATAAATACTAAGATGATATAAAACCTAACGGTTTTATCTGATTTCATGTATTTATTGTATCGGTGTGAAGCAAGCCGATAAACGGCTTGCCTTATGATATAATATATGTGAATTATAATCCGTTAATGGAGAATACCTTATTAAGGAGATGTGTTATGCAGTATTCAAGTGAGGACGCAGTACGTGACTTAAACGACGAACTGCGATATTTAAAGCTTCTGTCCAAGCAATTTCCTTCTATTGCTTCCTGTTGTACAGAAATTATCAATTTACAGGCAATATTGAATCTTCCTAAAGGAACAGAGCATTTTTTATCTGATATTCACGGGGAATATGAATCATTTAATCACGTGCTTAAGAACGGTTCAGGAAACATAAAGAGAAAGATAACCGAAGTTTTCGGTGACATAATGAGTGAGAGGGATATAAAAAGTCTTGCAACCCTGATTTATTATCCGGAGCAGAAGCTGGAAATCATTCACAAAGAGCAAGAAAATATCGAAGGTTGGTACAAAATAACCATTTACAGGCTTATAGTCGTAAGCCGAAAGGCAGCATTTAAGTACACACGCATGAAGGTAAGAAAAGCACTGCCCAAGGAATTCGCATACATAATTGAAGAACTTATGCACAAGGGTCCGGAAGAATATGACAAGGAAGAATACTACAGTGAAATCATAAACTCGATTATCAGAGTCGGCAGAGCTGATGAATTTATAATAGCCATGTCAAAATTAATTCAGAGACTGGTTATTGATAGGCTGCACATTGTAGGGGATATTTTTGATAGGGGACCGGGTGCGGATAAAGTCATGGATACACTGATGAATTACCATTCTGTGGACATTCAATGGGGAAATCACGATGTGCTGTGGATGGGGGCAGCCTCCGGAAGTGAAGCCTGCATAGCCACGGTAATAAGAATATGCACAAGGTATGCAAATTTAGATACGGTTGAAGACGGGTACGGAATCAACATGCTTCCGCTTGCCACGTTTGCTATGGAATTTTACGGAGATGACGACTGTGTTCAATTTAAGCCAAAGGTTGAAACTGATATTGCTTACAGTGATAACGATTTAAAGCTTATTGCAAAAATGCACAAAGCTATTTCCATAATACAGTTTAAGCTGGAAGGTGAAATAATTAAAAGACGTCCGTATTTCTGCATGGAAGACAGACTTTTATTAAATAAAATAAATTATGAGGATGGAACTATTAATTGGTACGGAAAGATCTACAAGCTGAACGATACTCATTTCCCGACCATAGATCCCAAAGATCCGTATAAATTAACAAAAGAAGAAAGGGAACTGATAGAGAAATTAAAATCTTCATTCCTGAACAGCGAAAAGCTGCAAAATCATATAAGGTTTCTTTTATCAAACGGCAGCATGTATCTGAAAGTAAATTCAAATCTTCTTTACCACGGATGCATTCCTGTCAATGAAGACGGAACCTTTAAAAAAGTTAAAATAGGTTCGTCGGGAAAAGAATACAGCGGCAGTGCATACTTTGACAGACTTGAAATTCTTGTAAGGGAAGGATATTTTCATAGAAACAATCCTGATGGAAAGCTGTACGGCATGGACATGACCTGGTATTTGTGGACCGGTCCTGACTCTCCTCTTTTCGGCAAAGATAAAATGACTACATTTGAAAGATATTTTATAGATGAAAAAGAAACACACAAAGAGAAGAAGAATCCGTATTTTAAAATGGAAGACAGCGAAAAAATGTGCAGAACAATTTTTGAGGAATTTGGATTGAATCCTGAGTGTTCACATATAATAAACGGCCATGTGCCGGTCAAAAGCAAGAACGGAGAAAGCCCTATCAAGGCAAATGGCAAACTCTTGGTTATTGACGGAGGTTTTTCAAGAGCGTACCAGGGTACTACAGGTATCGCGGGATATACGTTGATTTATAATTCTTACGGTCTTTTGCTTGTTTCACATGATCCGTTTGAATCGACTCAGAAAGCAATTGAAGAGGAAAAAGACATTCATTCTACCACAATGGTTTTGGAAAAAGAAGTGGAAAGAAAGAGAGTTGGCGATACTGATAACGGAGAACAGCTCAAAGCACAGATCAAGGATTTGGAAATGCTTTTGGATGCTTACAGAATAGGATTGATTAAAGAACAGGTTTAGAAAAAAATAAATAAGATAATATTTTTTAAGTAAAAGGTGCTGCTACATCTGTATTGTCCGCCGTCATTCAAGGAAATTTTTATGACGGCGGCAGTGCCTTTAATTTTTTATTTTAGTATCTGAGAATACTGATTCGGAATTCTTGCCTTCGTCTTCGTGACCCAATTTCTTTATGGTTCTGATAAAACAAATGCCAGTTAATATAAATGAACCGGCATCGGCAAGAGGTGCCGCATGCAGCAATCCTTTAATACCCCAGAATCTTGGCAGTATTAAAACAGCCGGTATAAGGAGAATGACCTGTCTTGTCAATGTTAATATCATGGCTGTCTTGTACTTCCCGATTGCCTGGAAAAAATTTGACGATATAATCTGAAAACCTACCACCGGAAGGCATAAAAACCATGCCTGTAACGCATAGCTTCCGAATTCAACAAGGTTCGGCTCACGATTAAACATTGATATTAATTGCCCCGGAAATAATTTTGTAATTATAAAGCCCACGGTAACAACTGCAGTAGCTGCTTTCAATGCAAGCGCCTCCGCATCTTTTACCCTGGCATATTTTTGTGCGCCGTAATTAAAACTTATTATAGGCTGAACTCCCTGATTCAGTCCAATAACAGGCATAATCAATATGGTCTGGATGCTGTTTATGATTCCCATGCCGGATATGGCTATATTGCCGCCATAAAACATTAAGCTTTTATTTAATACGGCATTTAAGATACTGTTGACAAATTGCATCGAAAAGTTAGGCATACCAAGCGATGCTATTTTTATTATTACGTGAATATTCGGCTTGATATTTTTGATTTTTAATTTATGATGGCTTTTCTTTCCTCTGAAATACATCATAACCCATATTGCAGAACAAAACTGCGAAATTATGGTAGCCAAAGCGGCTCCCGCCATTCCCATTTTAAAGCCGTAAATAAATATGGGGTCTAAAACAATATTGACACCTGCACCGAAAAACATTGTAAGCATGGATGTCTTAGGATTTCCGTCCGCACGTATAAAGTTGTTCAGTCCTATTCCTATTATCTGAAAAACGGCACCAAACAATATGATTCTCATATATTCGATGGAATACGGCAAAATTTCCTTGTCGGCACCGAAAAATATCAATAATGGTTTCAGAAAAATCTGCCCTATAATTGTAATCATAATGCCGGATAATATTAACATTACAAAAGCATTGCCAAGTGCGTTTTCTGCTTCATCCGGTTTCTTTTCGCCTAATTTCATCGAAAAAAGAGTAGCTCCTCCGATACCGAAAAGTATTCCCACAGCCAGCAGTATTATCATTATTGGAAATGCGATTGTTATGCCTGCTATGCCGTTTGAGCCCAAATCTGCACTGTTGCCTATATATATTCTGTCGACCACATTGTACAGGGCATTAACCATCATTCCGACAATTGCCGGGAGTGAAAATTTCCAAAGAAGTTTCGAAATTTTTTCTTCACCAAGCGGATTTACGTATTCCATAAAATTACCTCATTTCAATTGACATGCCCATAATTATATATGAAAAATATTGGCAAGTCAATTGAACGAAAAAGCTTCATATCCAGAAGGCGTTCAAAAATTAAATTTGTTGAGCGGAAAAAAATAAATTTGCTGGTAAATAAGTATAAGTATCAAAAATATGAATCAGGTAAAAATATAAATGACATAGAACACAAATTTTTTTAATGTAACACGACATAACGGTTGTTAAGGAGAAAGATATGACAGAAAGCAAAATGAAAAGCACTAAAAACAATAAGAAAGAAGACGGTAAATTTCGCTCCAAGCATATAACACACAATCCACAGGCAGAAAGTGCACGAGCGGTGTTTGGATTAAAAGATGATAATTATCAGAACAAAATAGATCATCAGCAAAAATAAAGATAAAATACAAACAAAAAAGTAAAAGCTCAATGTTTTTACTTTTTTGCTTTTGGTATTGTAATATTATTGTGCCGCATTTATAATTAATATTGTATTAATACTTAATAAAAATTTTTGTTAATAAAATATGGCAGGTGAAATTTATGGAATTTTATAAAGTACTGCAGCAATTGGATGGCAGCAGAGAAAACGTGGTATTTACATATTTAACGGGTGAAAAAACCGGTTCAAAGCTGATTCTTTCAGGAGGTGAAGTAATTTACTCGGATGATAAAATAAACTGTGAAAGTGTAACCGCATTAATTCCTGCAAATAAAAAAAGCGGGATTGTCTCAGCTGACGGAGAGAAAATATTCGTTGAATTTTTAAGACATAATTACAATGCAGTGGTTTGCGGTGCCGGACATGTTTCGATTGCTATCGTTAAAATGTGCAGATTGTTGGATTTGCCGGTGACGGTTATTGATGACAGGCTGGAATTTGTAAATAACGCCAAAGCTGCCGGAGCCGACAAAGTTATTTACGAGCCTTTTGAAAAAGCGTTAGACAAAATAAAAGGTGATGACGGAACATTTTTTATAATTGTTACCAGAGGACATCGATATGATCAGGTGTGTCTGGAGAACATAATTAAAAAGGAAAATGCATACATAGGGATGATNNGACTATCTGGCTGAAAAAGGCATACCTAAAGAAGACTTGGAAAAGGTGTATACTCCCATAGGGCTGAGAATAGGAGCAGAAACACCTGCCGAGATAGCGGTTTCTGTCATGGCGGAAATAATTGAAGTGAAAAATAAGAAATCGGGAAAGGGTTCTTACGGAGATGAAATTTTAGATGGTATACTCGGTGAAAAGTATAAGGATATTCCAAAAGCGGTTGTTACCATAGTATCAAGAAGGGGCTCAGCACCGAGGGATGTGGGAACTAAACTGATTGTTCTCAAAGACGGAACAATGATAGGAACAATCGGAGGCGGATGTGTTGAAGCCGAATTAAGACAAAAAGCATTTAACGTAGTCGACAATCACAGATGCGAATTGGTAAAAGTTGATATGACNNGCCGAAGATGACGGAATGGTGTGCGGAGGAATAGTCGAAGTCTTTGTGGAACCGATTATATAATAATTTATAATTATTAAAATAAAGCACTTAAATTTTATATTTAATCACCTTATAAATCAAGAAGGTGATTTTTTTACGCTTTGATACAAGAGTGTGAATCATCAATTACATATCGAAAAAACGTGAAATAAATTTCATATAATAAAACATTTAAGTATATCAATGCAGCTGAAAAATTATTTTGTAATTAATAAGTCTGTTTTTGATTGATAACGTAACTGTTGAAAAAACGGAGGTATCATCAAATCATACACATTTGTTTTCGCATTTTAAGTTGTGAAATAAATTATGAAATTAATATCATAATTATGAAATTATTATCATATATTATTTTAAAATATATATTGCCTTAGTAAAAATAATGTACTATAATTATGGAAAATGTTTTCGAAACGTTTTCAACTTTTATAAATTATTATACGGAGGTAAGAACATGGAAGCAATTGCAAAATTAGTTTCAACTATTGATAATTGGCTTTGGGGATGGCCGCTTGTAATTTTATTATTTGGTACTCATCTTTTTTTAACATTCCGTTTGAAATTTGTCCAGAAGTACATAGGCAAAGCTATTAAGCTTTCAGTAACAAAGGATGATTTTGCGACGGGCGATGTAAGTCAGTTCAGTGCTCTTGCAACAGCACTGGCGGCTACTATAGGAACAGGCAACATCGTCGGTGTTGCTACGGCTATAGCTTTAGGCGGTCCGGGAGCGGTGTTCTGGACCTGGATGACAGGTGTATTCGGCATAGCAACAAAATATGCGGAAGCACTTCTTGCGGTTAAGTACAGAGTCAGAACAGCCGACGGTTCAATGGCAGGTGGACCTATGTACGTTTTGGAATATGGTATGAAAAACAAAGGCCTGGCATATGCATTTGCACTATTTGGAAGCGTTGCGGCTTTTGGTATCGGAAATACCGTACAGGCAAATTCAATTTCAAATATGATGGTAAATCAATTCCAAACTCCTACATGGATTACTGGTATTGTACTGGCTGTTTTAACAGGTATAGTTATTATCGGCGGTGTTAAGAGAATCGCCAGCGTATGTGATAAATTAGTTCCGTTTATGGCTGTGTTTTATGTTTTAGGTTGCCTGGTTATTCTCGGCATGACTTATAAAACAATACCGGCTACACTCAGCATGATAGTTTCCAATGCATTTACGGGAACGGCAGCTGTGGGTGGATTTGTAGGCTCATCAATTATGTTGACGGCAAGATACGGAGTTGCGAGAGGATTGTTTTCCAATGAATCCGGTTTAGGAAGTGCTCCTATAGTTGCTGCCGCAGCCCAGACAAGAAACCCTGTAAGACAGGCGCTGGTTGCTTCAACCGGTACATTCTGGGATACGGTTATCGTATGTGCAATGACAGGGATTACAATTGTTAATACAGGTGTTTGGAATTCGGGACTTAACGGCGGAGATTTAACCAATGCCGCATTCGGAAATATTCCCGTTATAGGACCTATAGTACTTACGATTGGTTTGTTAACGTTTGTATTTTCTACGATTCTTGGCTGGTCATACTACGGCGAAAAATGTGTGGAATATTTATTCCATTCAAAGAAGGCCATACTGCCGTATAGAATTCTTTATACAATAGCAGTATACTTCGGTTCTGTAATGTCTCTGTCATTTGTATGGGATTTAGCGGATCTGTTTAACGGATTAATGGCAATACCAAACCTGATTTCATTGATAGCATTATCAGGTGTAATTGTGAAAGAAACAAAAGAATACTTGTGGGATGATAATCTTGACAAGATAAATGAAGAAGAAATGGTGGAAGTAGATCTATAATAAATACAGATTATGGCACATAAGACTGCCGTATCAACAATTCATGTCATACTCAGCCGGAAGATGGAAATTCCATTTAAATATGAGATTCCCAGCTATCGGCAATGGCATATAATAATTGTTATGCAGCAGTTTTTTTGTATTGCTGAAGTATAAAACAAATAATTATTGCTAAAAAGTGTCAGCAGGTATAATATTGATATATAAAAGTTAGAGGTGATTGTTTTGTTAAGGGAAAATGATTATGTATTTATGGTTGAACACTTGGATTTTTGGGATAATCTCAGTGATAATGAAAAAAATCTCGTTAAGAACAACGTAACTAAGGTTACTTATAATAAAGGTGAAATTCTTTACAGTGCAGACAACGAATGTCTCGGCCTTGTTTTAATCCAAAAAGGAGGCCTTCGTGTGTATATACTTTCCGAAGACG
>DMJQ01000042.1 GCA_003457065.1 Clostridiales bacterium | reverse complement strand
TGTCAACTATTATTTTTTATTGTTTTTCTTTCCATCGCTGCCTTTTTTTGAGACAGCTTTGATAGTTTACCAGTTTCGACAGTGTTTGTCAAGAACTTTTTTCTTTTTTTATTTTCATTCTGTCTTACTGATTTCTTTCATTTTCGACAGCTTTGTTAGTCTATCACAATCGTATGTGATTGTCAACTAATTTTTTACTTATTTTCCAACTGATTTTTACACTTGATTTTTTTAAAACCCGAAGTGCTTTTATATTTTAGCTCAACAGACAATCTTTGTCAATCCCTAATTTCTCATTTATTATACTTTTTTATAAATAGTAACATATATAGTATCGAATAAGACAGCAAAAGAACGCATACAGCGTTCTTCTTACATTGTTATTTAATATACTTGACTATTTATATAATTCTGCTTTTATGCTCAAAGCGACGGGATCGCCCGGATTTATTTTCAATGCAATCTCTATATCCTCAATGGCTTTATCCGTCTGCTCACTGTACATGTATGCCACTGCGCGGTTGCAGAAAACCTCACAGGTACCTGGCTCTATATTCAGCAAATCAGTAAACAGCTCAGCGGCTTCCACATACTTGCCCCTGCACAGCTTGCACAAACCAAGTTCGTTTAGCGCATCCTTTTGTTCAATTTCTAATTTCAAGACGTTCTCAAAATAAGTTTCGGCTATATCGTATTGTCCCAGCATTCGGTATGCAAGTCCAATAAAAAACAATAAGTTCCACCAGCTTCCTAGTTCTTTAACCAACGGCAGAAGCAAATCCAAACCTTCTTGAGGTTTCTCTTTAAGAATAAGGTTATATCCGTTTTCAAAATCCACATATGGCTTGAGCTGAATAAGTTCATTTCTTATTTCATCTATTCTTAAAGCATCGTCATCTATTTCCTGATGCTTGTTCCAAATTAACTCTGCCTTTACATACTGCTGGCTTCTTTTATAATAAAATCCAAGCTTGTAATATGCCAGTGCAAACTTATCATCATAATCAATGCATTTTTCAAAATACCTGTTTGCCTCTTCCAGGAAATATTGGCTCTTTTGTTCCTTGCCTTCGGCGTTCAGTTTGAGCCCTGCTTTCTCCAGAGCAGATGCATAAACAAAGCAGCTTTTTTCGTTTTCTTTTAGATTAACTAATGCCTTGCCGTACACAATGCCGTCCTCGCATTCATTTTCATCGAATCTGTTTATGCAATATATAATATAAGGCTTAACATCAAAATTAAGAGCTTCAAGCATATTTTTATACTCATCCACAAAACCGAAACCTATGTCTGAACCCATTACATATATTATACCGTCTATAATATTATTTAAAGTTATACCGTCTATTTCATCCTGATTTTTAATGTCTTCCAAAAGCCTTTGTACTCTTACCGGAACAGGCAACTCTCTGTCTGTCTTGTACGCCTTGTCCTTGAATTTAATTGTCGAGCCTTTTTTTAAAGAAATAAACGACATGTCGTCTCTTTTCTTTTCATAAAACTCATCAAAGTATTTATCCTTTTTGCTCATACGCCATCTCCTCTAAAAAATCATTTATTATATATGTCCTGCATCTGTTAAAAATATTGTCCTTTTCTTTATATATAAATAATACATCATCTGTTCCTATGGTTACTATCCTGAATTCATTTACAATCTTATCATCTTTTTCTGCTTCATTAAAATACATTTCTTTAAACTTTGAATTGTTTGCTAAAAGCCTTTTAATTGATTTA
This sequence comes from Clostridiales bacterium, assembly GCA_003457065.1. Taxonomy (GTDB): domain Bacteria; phylum Bacillota; class Clostridia; order Tissierellales; family Sedimentibacteraceae; genus Sedimentibacter. Next base: position 6,107 of record DMJQ01000042.1, on the reverse strand, counting down.
TACCTATCCTCTGCGTCCCTGCATAAATAATTCGGAAGCTCCTCTTGTTGATTGTTGAACACATAATCATACCTCAGACAATAAACAAATTCGTCAGTCAGCTTATCATTATATTTTACATAATCAAACAATATCTTGTAAAGCTTTTTTCTGCTGTGTGACATTTTATAAAGATTATTCTGCTGCCAGTACACACTGAAATCTTCATAAAATTCAAATTCTGATTCAGGGAATAAATTTTTCAGTATATATCCAAGTGAACTTTCAAAATATTTCTCATTGTAATATTTATCTACCTGCTCTTCGATATTTTTAAGCTTTAAAATTTCCTCGGCAGAAATATATTTTGTACATATGACTTCATATGGAGATACGTTTCTGTACCTTATCTCATGCTTCTTTATATCTTCATATATCTTTGTTCCCTTCAAGACCTTTAAAAAACCAAGCTGAATTTTTTCTGCATGCAGCTTGTGTATGCCGTCAAATGAGGTTTTAAAAGACTCATATCCTTCATACGGCAGCCCCGCTATCAAATCAAGATGTATGTGAATGTTTCTGCCGCTTTCAATACATTCGACCACCTCATTTAATCTCTGAATGTTCATACGCCTGTTTATTTCGGCAAGTGTTTCACCGTTTAAGGATTGAACTCCGATTTCAAACTGAAACATATTGACAGGAAGCTTTTTTACATAATTTAAAAACTCATCATTTATAATGTCTGCGGTAATTTCAAAATGAATTGTCATATTGTTTTTATTGTGCTTTACTATAAAATCCATGATTTCCATGGACCTCTTATAGTCTGCATTGAATGTTCTGTCCACAAACTTAATTTGTCTTGCCCCTGTATTCAAAAGAAGACTCAAATCCTTTTTCACCCTGTCCAAAGAAAAAGTTCTCATCCTTTTATCGATTGAAGACATACAGAAGCTGCAGCAGAAAGGACACCCTCTTGACGATTCATAATAAATAATTTTATCCTGAAAATTATCATCTTCCTCATACGGATAATTTATCATATCCAAATTCGTTATGAGTTCTCTGTTTTCGTTTATTGCGACCTTGTCATTTTCTCTGTATGCAAGTCCTTTTATGGTTTTAAGATTTGGACAGCTCTTTTGATATTCAAGCAGGAATTCTCTGAATGTCAATTCTCCCTCGCCAAAAATAACATAATCAATAAACGACTGATCATTCATGAACTTTTCTACTTCAAATGAAACCTCGGGTCCGCCGCACAAAATCCTGACATTATTTTTTGCTTCTTTAATTATATAGGCTATTTCTTTTATATATTCTATATTCCATACATAAGATGAAAAGCATATTAACTCTGCATTTGCAGAAAATATTTCACCCAGTATGTATTCTTGTTTTTGATTTATAGTAAACTCTTTTATTTCAATATCAAAATCATCGTCCTTGCAGAATTTTTTCAAATACCGTACTGCAAGATTTGCATGAATGAACTTTGAGTCAAGAGTTACAAGCAAAACTTTCATATATTCACCTTCATAAGTCCTGATTTATTTCTCAGTATTACTTCCTTTTCTCCTCTTTTTAATACCTTGCACCTGCCAAGCAGCGGATGGCTGAATGCCGGATATTTCAAAAACTGTCTGAATTCAGGGATGTCTATTTGCGGAATTTTAAGCTTTTCGGGATCTATGATACCTTTCCTGAGCTTAGATAAATACAAGGAAAAATTAGATAATACAGTTTCGCTGCTTATTTCAGACTTATCTTCCTTTCGCTCGGAATATATATAATGAAGCGATTTAAACTTATTTTTCAAATCATCGCTGATCACCTCATCGCCGGAAAGCATTTTAACTCTTTCTTTTTCAAATTCTATTAAGCTGCTTTTATCTGTTTTTATATTGTTATTAGTTAAAAACTCTTTAAAAGAAAAATTTATAAGTCTTTCTCTTGTTATTTCATTTATATCGTCAGTGCCCGCATCGGCGGCACTTAAATACTCATCAATTGCCGATGATATCAGGATTGTATCCAATATTATATTTTTATTTACAGAATAAAAGGCTGCAGCTTTTAATGCTTCATCTATTAAATTATCCCACTGTGTATTAGCAATTATTATTGGAATAATTTTAAATTCCAGCAATCTGTCCTCTTTTTCAGACGGCTTTTTATTTAATAAATAGTATTCAAGATTTTCATCTTGTCCGCTTTTATAATATTTAAACAGCTCTATTTCTTTCTCATACCTTGTGATATCAAACATGCATCCTATTTTATCCTCATATGGCAATAGGGATTTCACGGCAATTAAAAATAATTGCGTTTCAATTTCCGGTATTTCATCTGCTCCATTGTCTCTGTAACAATATTTGAGCAGTTCATATATTTTTGACAGCATACTTGCTCCTTAAAAAAATAGAATCTCCGTTTCCGTGATTCTATTATATATTCATTTCATTTATAATTAAAGTAAAACTTCATTTAAAATGTTGAGTGACTCTTTTTAAAATCCTCTTTGTAATCTTTTGCAAATTGCAAAACCCCGACAGAATAATCACTGACTGCAGAATCCTTGTTTTCGTTGCCTTCCATATATCTTATCAATCCCTGCTGCCCCCTGTTATAAGCAGTCAGAGCCTTATGAATATCATTGTCGTATAAATTTAACAGGTACGATATCTGCGTAATCGTAAGCTTTAAATTATACCTCGCATCAAACAGCTTATCCGAATCGAAGACATAACCTAAATTTTCCGCAACCGGTCTTGCCGTATTCTCCATGAGCTGTCCAAGCCCGCGCTCTCCTGCCGATCCCTGCGCCTTGGGATTAAAGTCACTCTCTCTTTTTATTACTCCCAATATTATGAACGGATCTATATTCTGGCTTTTGCATTCATTGACAATAAATGCGCAGTCGTCGTAATCAAGATTGGTCAGCTTTTTGGTATATTCAATTAACTCTTCTTCCTCCAAAAATACATTCCTTAAATCGGTTATTAAAGTATCTCTTCTTGCAACATCAGATTTGACATTGTAATTTGACAGGTCTTCCGCAACCGCTGTCATGCTCAGATTTACCATCATAAAATATGACATCATGCAAATTACAATCAATATGGTCAAGTATTTTTCACTTTTCATTTCATCACCCTTTTATGTTTGTTAATTAATTATATTTTTACTTTACTTTCTGGTCAATGAAGAAAAGTGACATGTATTGTTGAAATTTAAGATGTTTTATCATTTGCAGCTAATTTATCCTGCTTAAATGGTAAAAGTGTGCATGAATTAATTATGAAGATCAAATAACAAGCATTTAATATTGATGGCAATAACAAAAGGAACGCTCTGCGTTCCTTCACAATTGCTAACCAATTGTTCTGTGTTGACGGTTACATTCTTTCAGGAGTTTCCATTCCTAAAAGCTCCATTCCTTTTTTCAATACCGTGTTAACAGCTTTTGTTAAAAGAAGTCTTGCTTTTCTGACTTCAATGTCTTCTACGACAATCGGACATTCATGATAGAAACGGTTGAATTCCTGTGCAAGACCAACAATATATCTTGTAATGAAAAACGGTTCATACTTGTCATGAGCTCCGAGAACTGCCGCTTTAAATCCTTCCAGCTTCTTGATTACATTGAATGATTCTTTGTCGGTTAAAACCGAATAATCAACATCATCGTCTACTTCAATATCTCCTTTGCGCAGGAGGCTGCATGTTCTCGCATATGTGTATTGAACGTATGGTCCTGTTTCGCCTTCAAAGCTCAATGTCTTCTCCCATGAGAATGTATAATCTTTAATTCTGTTATTGAATAATTCCTGGAATATTACAGCTCCTATTCCAACCTGTTTTGCTACTTCTTCCTTATTTTCGAGGTCCGTATTTCTCTCATTAATAATTTCCGTTGTTCTTTCTATTGCTTTCTTCAATACATCTTCCAGGAAAACAACACGCCCTTTACGGGTTGAAAGCACTCCGTCTTCCAGGCTGACTGTTCCGAACATAACATGCACACAATTTTCAGCCCAGTCATATCCCATTAATTCAATGATTTTCTTCCACTGTTCAAAATGCAATTTTTGAGGAGCACCCACAACATAAATATTTTTGTAAAAATCGTATGTTTTCTTTCTGTACATGGCAGCCGCAATATCTCTTGTAACATAGAGTGTTGAGCCATCGCTTTTTTGAATTACGGCATCTGTCAGCCCGTATTGCTGCAATTCAACAATCTTGGCGCCTTCAGAATCCTTCAGAAGCCCTTTATCATCCAGTTCATCTATAACTGCCGGCATTTTATCCGAATAGAAACTCTCACCTGCATATGAGTCAAATTTTACATTCAGCATATCATATACTCTGTTGAATTCCTTTAAGCTTACTTCCCTGAACCACGTCCAGAGCTTGTGAGCTTCTTCGTTTCCGTTTTCCAGTTCCTTGAACCAGTACCTTGCCTCATCCTGATATTCAGGGTGTGTTTCTATCTCTTTGTTATATCGAACATATAGTTTCAACAGTTCCTTAATAGGATTTTTTTCTATAGCTTCAACAACTTCAGGACTTCCCCATTTTTTATATGCCGAAATAAGCATTCCAAACTGAGTTCCGTAATCACCCAAGTGATTTATGCTTATTGTGTTATATCCCAGATATTTGTATATTTTATAGATTGAGTTTCCGATAATTGTTGTTCTTATGTGGCCGATATGAAATGGCTTTGCAATATTAGGAGAAGAAAACTCAACTATGACATTCTTTCCTTCACCAACATTGGTACTTCCGTAATTTTCTTTTTCTGCATAAGCCTGTTTCAAGATTTTTTCCGCAAAATGCTTTTTATCTACGAAAAAGTTAACATACGGTCCGGCACTTTCTACCTTCTCAAATTCTTCTATACTTCCTATTTTATCTGCTATCTCCGAAGCGATTACAGCAGGTGATTTTCTGTATTTTTTTGCAAATTTAAAACATGGCACGGCATAGTCGCCCATATCCTGACTCGGTGGTATCTCAATTAATGAAAGAGCATCATCCATGGACAATTCAGTTTCTATTGATGTGAATATTTCAGCTACCTTTTCTTTAAAATCCATCTCTATCCTCCATAGGTATTTCCTGATATGTAATATTTCTTGTAATAATAACACAGTGAAATTTCAATGTCAACCAGGGAACAATTGCTTTGCGGCAAGTTTGACACTTAATCGGCAATTGACTTAAGCTGCTCGTCCACAGCTTTGTCACCCCTCATTGTTTGCCTGTCATCCACTGTTACAGACCAAGCCTAAAGATCAAGCTCTGTTTCTCCGTCTCCCTGGGTTATGTGCCATTTGTCGTGCCCGGTTATTTCTTCCAATGTAACCTTATCCGACAGTATGTTTGCAATCATCATGTTGTTTTTCGGCGGTTTCCTTGTAATCATAAATCCGTTGTTTAAAAGCACCTTTTTATATTCGCCATATAGTCCTGTACCTATTACAACATACTCAAGACCGTGATCATAGCAATATTTAGAAACGCCGTTTGCCAGAACCTTTATAAACCTTTCATTTGTAGGATCCGTAAAAAATTCAACTGCTGACGTCATCTTTGAGCCGTTGGCAACAGAATTGTGCAGAATGGAAAAACCTATGACTTCATTATTTAATTTGGCAAGTATTGTGACGTAATTTACATCCGGTCTCTCATTGTATCTGTAATTGCAGTATTTATAATCTCTAACAAGCATTACGTTATATTTTGATTTATATTTGTCCCAGCATTCCTGAATGCTCTTTGGAACTCTGTCAAGCACTTCAAACTTNNTTTTTCATGTATGCCGAATAAATTGAGTTTCCCAATGATGCCAAAGACCCTACCTTTATTCTTCTTTTCAATATGTTTGTTATTAATATAGGCTTTACATAGACTTCCTTTTCAAACAGAGTAGGCCAGCCGAACCTCTGGTATGCAGGATATGACTGATCATTTGCAAGCCCTATCACAACGTCAACTCCGTCCTGAAGCCCTCTTTCACATGAATTCCGCGTCATCATTCTGAATATTCCCTGCTTCTTGTAATCGGGGTGAGTAATAGATTTTACCCAATGACATGCCAGCAGTGCTTTTCCGTT
>DMJQ01000185.1 GCA_003457065.1 Clostridiales bacterium | reverse complement strand
ATACAGTTTTTTAACTGAAGCTGCATATAATGTATAACTCTGGGGGTGGTTTTTTGATAGAAAATGTATTGCAGCTGTTGTTTCCGTTGTCTATTTTTATTTTCGGTTATATCACGAACGGAAGTTCGTTTCCGCAGCCCTTAAGCAAAGAAGAAGAAGCCGAGCTTATTGAAAAATCAAAAGATGGCGATATGGAAGCAAGAAACATGCTTATAGAAAGAAATCTCCGACTGGTAGCCCATGTTATAAAAAAATACAAAACAGTGGGAATTGATCAGGAAGATTTGATTTCTATAGGAACAATAGGTTTAATCAAAGCTGTATCTACATTTGACAACAGCAAAGGCATACGGCTTGCAACCTACGCGGCAAAATGCATTGATAATGAAGTACTTATGACAATAAGAAGCGACAAAAAGCTAAAAAAAGAAGTTTCCCTTCAAGGACCATTGGGAACAGATAAAGAAGGAAATAATATATATCTTATCGATATCATCAAATACGAGGGAGAAGAAATTGTAGGCAGACTCGATAAAGAAGAAAAAATAAAGGCTCTTGATGAAATCCTTGACAGAACCCTGCAAAAAAGAGAAAAAGCAATAATTGAAATGCGTTACGGCATCAGAAACAACGAACATAAAACACAGAGAGAAATAGCAAAGCTCCTGGGCATTTCCCGCTCCTATGTGTCCAGAATCGAAAAAAAAGCATTAAAAAAACTACGTGATGCCATTATTTCAAACGTAGGCAGCTAATACATAAAGTGACAAGGGTGCCCTTGGCACCCTTATTCTGTTTTTTTTCTTAGGATGTAGTACGGTTCCACGTTTTCGGGTATTTCCCTCTTAACAATCTGCTGCGCATGAGGAGCAGAATCAATTTTGTTTCCGACTTCGTCACACATGTTTTTTGCTATGACTTCGAAATGTCTTCCTTTTGGGCCGAAGCATTCCAATGTATCACCTTCTGAGAACTTGTTTCTTTGTTCCACAACAGCGGTCTTCGTTTCTTTGTCATAGGATCTTATTATGCCAACAACATCATATGTCCTGATGTAGCTGCTGGATGTGTAAAGCTGTCCGTCCTTGTAAGGATTTCCGAAGAAAAAACCATATGAAAAATCTCTGTGAGATGATTTTTCAAGCTCTTCTTTCCAGTATTGAGTATTCCTTTCACTCTCCGGTTTCTCCAGTTCATCCAGAGAGTTTCTGTATGAACGCACCGCAATAGCAGTGTAGTATTCGCTTTTATTTCTTCCTTCTATTTTTAAGGCTTTGATACCTAAATCCTTGAATTTCTGCAGATGTTCTACCATGCACATATCCCTTGAATTCATGATGAATGTTCCTTCATCATTTTCTTCTATTGGGTAATATTCACCGGGTCTTTTTTCTTCCATCAGATGATATTTCCACCTGCATGCCTGAGCACAATCTCCCTTGTTAGAAAATCTGCCTGTCATAAAGCTTGATAAAAGACATCTTCCTGAATAAGAAATGCACATTGCTCCGTGCACAAATGTTTCGAACTCCAAATCCTTAGGTGTATTTTTTACAATTTCCTCTATCTCCTTAAAGGAAAGTTCACGAGCCAGCACTACTCTGTTTACACCTTGTTTGTACCAGAAATTTGCCGTATGGTAATTAGTGGTGTTTGCCTGTGTTGACAAATGAATTCTTATGTCCGGAACGGTCTGCTTGGCTATTTGAATTAAACCGGGGTCTGCCACTATCAACGCATCCGCACCAATCTTCTGAAGATATTTCAAATATTCCTCTATTCCCCTCAAATCGTCGTTGTGAGGCGCTATATTGACCGTTATGTTTGATTTTCTTCCATGCTTGTGGCAATATTCAACGCCCTCTGCTAAATCTTTATTTGTAAAATTTTTGCCTCCTGCTCTCATTCCCATTGTTTTGCCGGCAAAATAAATTTCATCTGCGCCGTATTCCACGGCCATAATCAGTTTATCCAGGTTTCCTGCAGGCGCTAATATTTTTGGTAACATAATTTCTCCTTATTATTTAATTAATGTAACAGCTAATCCGTCACCTAACGGCAAAACGGAAGTAATGTATCTTTCGTCGTTTGAAATATATTTCAAGTAATTTCTGAGATTTCTCACCAGTGTTTTCTTTCTTCTTACAACAAGTTCATCCGTGGCAATCATCCCCTGATACAGCACGTTGTCCGAGAGGATAATTCCTCCGGGTTTCATNNCATTTGTCGAAAAATGTCTTATAGTAACTTTTGGCCGCATCAATAAATGCCATATCAAATGTGCCTTCGACGGTATCCAGAATTTCGGATGCGTCACCGAAGCAAACATCAATATTATCTTCCAGATCAAAGCTTTTTATGTTTTTTAATGCTTCTTTATAAAATTTATCACTTCTTTCAACGGTTACAACTCTGCCCTGATTATTCATGACATTGCTCATGAATATGGATGAGTATCCCACATTAGTTCCTACTTCTATAATGCTTTTTGCATTTAACTGCTTAATCACAAGCTTTATAAACTGCCCTACTTCCTTGTGAATAATAGGAAGCTTTCTTTCTTCGCATTCTTTTCTGAATGCTTCAAGTTTTTCATTTTCATCACAAATGAGACTGTTTATATAAGTGTCGATATATTCTCTGTTTATGTTATCCATTTTACCTCCTGGCAGTCTCGTTAACCATTTTATTTTTTCATTTTTTAAATAAAGCAAANNTCAAGAACCGCTATTATGGATGATCTTCCCGGTGAGTTAATCGGTGTGGGCGGCAGACCGCCGATTATATATGTGTTATATGGTGAATCAATGGCTATATCCTCATATGTAAGTCTTTCTTTCCACTCACCGCGTGCATAGTTTACCGTTGCACAGGACTGAAGCTTCATGTTAATGTCCAGACGGTTTAAAAACACTGCTGCCACTTCGTCTCTCTCCTCGTCAAGCAAAGCTTCTTTTTCTACTATGCTTGCAAGGTTTATCACTTCCGTGAAACTTAATTTCGTATTTTTCATTCTTGGTTTTATTTCATTCTCATAAAATCCATCAAATTGTGAAAGAAGTATTCTTACGATCTTTTCTTCGGATGAATTTGTATATACATTGTATGTATCAGGCATCATGTAGCCCTGAAGGCTGGTTATTTCAGGATTATCCTTTATAAATTCAAAATCATCCTTAAACATCTGTGGGTTGTTCATAATTTCCAGCAGCTTGTCATAGCTCAGACCAAGCTGTTCTGAAATTGACCTTGCTGTATCCTCTGCAGTCAGGCCCTCAATAATTGTAATATTTGCAGTGTTGTCCGAGGTTCCTTTCTTAATTAAAACATCCAGCAGTTCATCAACGTCCATATTTCTGGACAATGCAAAGCTGCCTGCCTTAAGATTGCTGTCTCTGCCGGTTTTTCCAGCATAATGTTTGAACGCAGTCTTATTTCTTATTAAATTATTATCAAACAATATTTGTGCAACATCGTTTGTTGTGCTTCCTGAAGGTATTTCCACCACAATTTCAGTATCATCGTTTCTGTCCACTGCTTTTAAATTTTCACTCATATTATGATTGATGAAAAGGTAAAGAGCTACTGCCAAAAAAACAAATGCAGGAACAGCAAAAAGTTTTTTCATAACATCCTCCGATTGGTTTCAAAATCCTTTAAATTATACAACTTTTCCATAATAAATACAATAACAAATTGATTTTATCCCATACATGCAGATTTATGCTTCATCGATATTTTATCACGAAACACAAATTAAATGCCACGCCTGTGAATAATATTTAATGTCTGTGTCATAATAATAGTGCTTATTACTTTCAAGAGAGGGTTGGTTCCANNTTGATAAGAGGTAAGATTGAACATGAGTAACACTCCTAAGATTGCTGATAAATTAAGTGAAGCCAGAATGAAAAGAGACAGTAGTTTTCAGTTAACAAATGAAGTAAACGGAAAACTTGAGCCGGATATGAATATTCTTTCCAAAAAAGAGAATACAAGAGTGATCGGTAAAAAAATTGTAAACAATAAGCCGTCTCAATTTGGACCTATATTAGGTGTGAATTTTCACATGATTAAAAAATAATCGAAGTAATAAGCACATAAGCAGCCGGCGAAATTCGCCGGTTGCTTTCTCTGTTGCCAATATGATTTTTGTATTAGTATCTCAGACTGCCGCAATATAAAAGAAAGCGGCTCCCCGCTCTCTTGAAAAACTAACCACATATGATCTTTTCTTTACTCAATAATATTTGCTCAACGCTGCAGAAAATTTCTTGTCTTGTAAAATTTTCAGATGGATTTTGGCTTTTATCCGATATTTTTTTACTTAAAAGACATAACTGCAATCCGACTACTTTATAAAAAGTAGGGAAATGGAACACAATGCATTTTTTAACTTCAGAATCCCTCTTCTCGCGTATAATATATATAATTATCTGTATTATGTCTAACGGTACAAGAAAAGCATATTTCCTTGTTCCATCAAACTCTCTGTAATACAGGGATAATGAATATATTCTTAAAACACCCAACAAGTATATTGCCGCAGCTGAACCCGCAATTATCAATAATGTCGTCGTCATCCTTTTACCTCCGTTACATGTTAAGGTTCGATATCTTATCACCAATTATTTTATCATATTCATTATACGATGTAGCAATGATAAGTACAGGAATTAAGATATTCATAAAAATCGGAGCCACCAAGTACGCTTTGTTTATCTTTAATCCACTTAAAAACAGAGCAGTTTCCACAACTTTAAAGCATTCTCCGCTGTCGGTTACAAAACTCGAAAACAAAGCTATCA
>DMJQ01000100.1 GCA_003457065.1 Clostridiales bacterium | reverse complement strand
AAAATTATAGTTAAAAATATCCCTTGGTAAAAATAAATAAAAGTCATTATTTTAGAGCATATTGAAAAGAGCCGTTTTTAGAGATACTTTCTAAATTAAATGCCGATTTAACATAAAAATTATATTTTTAGGACATTTATAAATAAAAAATTAACAAAATATTTTATTTCAGTCGACTGTTTACTGTTTACTGTTGTCTTTAAGGAGATATTGTATTATAATTTTTCATAGCGACAATAATAAAGCATCAAAATTTGTTATTAGTCAATAAATCAAATAATTTGCCGAGAAGCAGCCACATGATTCTTTACAATATCTCCCGATACATCTTCTCTGTTAAGACAGCGGCTGCTTCTCTATTTTGGTTATTTATAGATAGAAAGAAAAAATTAATTGCCATAAGACATATTTATATATATTTAATGCCTTATGTAAGCCTATCCAATAAAAACCAAAGGAGGACACTATGGATAGTTCTAAGAAGAATAAAGGAAATGAAGTCTTTTTCATTTCTCTGGTTATTGTGCTTGCCATTTCTCTAATGGGCATAATTTCTCCGGAAAACCTTGGGGGAATAGCCGACTTTCTTTTTGCACAAATAACCGAAAAATTTGGATGGTACTATTTGGTGGTAATGTTTTTTTTCGTGGCATTTATGCTTTTTGTTGCTTTTAGCAAATATGGAAGCATAAGGCTAGGAAAAGATACGGACCGGCCGGAGTACAGCTATGGATCATGGTTTGCAATGCTTTTTTCCGCAGGAATGGGTATAGGTATCGTTTTCTGGGGAATAGCGGAGCCGCTTAACCATTATATAAACCCTGACGGTATTGCAGGCGCAACACCAGAAGCAGCAAATTTCAGTATATTTTCCTCGTTTTTCCACTGGGGGATACACCCTTGGGCAAATTATTGTATAGTTGCGCTGCCTTTAGCCTATATGCAGTTCAGAAAAGATAAGCCCGGCTTAATAAGCAGTATTTTTATACCGCTGGTAGGAGAAGAAAAAATCAAGGGGCCTATAGGAAAGACCATTGACATCTTTGCTATATTTGCTACTGTGGCAGGGGTAGCGACATCTCTTGGCCTTGGCGTTATGCAGATAAACAGTGGCTTGAATTTTCTTTTCGGGATACCTCAGAACATGTTTGTTCAGACCGTAATAGTTATTATTGTATCAGTGATATTCATCTGGACAGCTATAGCCGGAATTGACAAAGGGATTAAGTTTTTATCGAATATGAATATTGCTTTATGCTTTTTCTTAGTATTGGTTGTCTTTATCTTAGGACCGACCATACCTATTCTTAATTCATTTGTAAATGGATTAGGCCAGTATATATCAGGCTTTGTATCTGAAAGCTTGAGAATTAGTTCTACCGGTGACAATACATGGATAAATAAATGGAGAATTTTCTACTGGGCTTGGTGGATTGCATGGNNGGAATGTTTATAGCAAGAATATCTAAGGGAAGAACCATTAAGGAATTCATCTTAGGAGTTACAATTGTCCCTGCTTTAGGGTCATGTTTATGGTTTGCAGTATTTGGTACAACTGGCATTAGCATGGGGCCGGAGATAGCGGAGGAAGCCATTAAAGTAACAGAAACAGCTTATTTTATAATTGTGCAGCATTTGCCTTTCGGTGGATTTTTATCTTTAATTACTGTTGCATTGCTTTGTACGTTTTTTATCACATCTGCCAACTCAGCTACTTTTGTATTAGGGATGATGGCAAGCAATGGGAATTTAAACCCAAGCAATTCCATGAAATTCCTATGGGGGGTTATTCAATCTATGATGGCTTTAGCCTTAATGTTTGCAGGCGGGCTTTCGGTGCTTCAAACAGGCTCTATCGTTGCATCGTTTCCTTTAGCTATAATTATGGTATTTGCATGCTTTTCACTGATCAAGGCGCTGAAAAGCGAGAAAATATAATTTATATTTATTTGAAAGGAGTGTTTAAATGAAATTAACACTTGGCAATTTTTATGTCAAAGAAATTGTTTTTGGAGAAAAAACATCTTACAATAACGGAATCCTCACTGTTAACAAAGAGGAAGCCCTTAACGTCGTAAAAGAAGACGAGCATATTACATTTGCTGACCTTCATATTGTAAAACCTGGAGACAGCGTAAGGCTCTGCCCTGTAAAGGAGGCTATAGAGCCAAGATACCGCGTAGGAGGCGGCCCAGTATTTCCTGGCGTTACAGGAGAGCTTTTACAATGCGGCAACGGAACTACTTACGCCCTTAAAGATATGAGCATAATCGTTGTAGGAAAACATTACGGCGGTTTCCAAGACGGATTAATCGACATGAGCGGCGAAGGTGCTAAATATACTTATTATTCTCAGCTTAAAAATCTTGTTTTAGTTGCAGATTCAGACGAAGAATTTGAGCGTTTTGAACAGCAGAAGAAAAACAAAGCGTTAAGATGGGCAGGAATGAGACTTTCCGAATACATCGGCGCATGCCTTAAAGACTTAAAGCCGGAAGAGGAAGAAGTTTTCGAACTTGAACCCTTAACAAAGAGGAGCAAGGAAGTAAATGACCTTCCATCTGTAGCTCTTGTGTTACAGCCGCAGTCCCAGATGGAGGAAGACGGCTATAATGATTTAAATTATGGCTGGGATACGAACCATATGCTTCCTACCTTTATGCATCCCAATGAAATTCTTGACGGCGCTTTAATATCCGGTTCTTTCATGCCTTGCTCTTCAAAATGGGCTACTTATGATATGCAGAACTTTCCTATGATCAGAAGACTTTATGAAGAACATGGAAAGACCATTAATTTTGCGGGTATTATCATGTCCAACCTTAATGTTGCCCTTGAGCAAAAGGAAAGAGCTGCTCTTTTCGTAGCTCAGATAGCAAAATCCTTAGGCATCGATGCAGCAGTAGTTGCAGAAGAAGGCTACGGTAACCCTGATGCAGACTTTATAGCATGTATCGTTGCCCTTGAGAACGCAGGGGTTAAGACGATAGGTCTTACAAATGAATGTACCGGTAGAGACGGCGCAAGCCAGCCTTTGGTTACTTTAGATGAAAAGGCAAACGCCATTGTTTCCTGTGGCGACGTATCCGACTTAATCGAGCTTCCTGCTATGGATTTAGTTTTAGGTGAGCTTGATGCCCTTTCGAGAGACGGAAATTCCGGCGGCTGGGATAATGATGAGAAGCTGGGGCCATCTNNTATGGAAAATAACGGCATGTTCTGCGGTGATCGAGTTGTTGGCTGGTCAACCAAGACAATGGTTGAATTTTAGGAGGTGTACAGATGAAAAAGGCTATTTTATATATAAATCAGTTTTTCGGCCAAATAGGCGGAGAAGATGTGGCGGATTATAAGCCCACAATTACAAATGAAACTGTAGGTCCGGCTCTTGCTTTTAAAGCCGCTTTAAAAGATGAAGTGGAAATTACCCATACGATTATCTGTGGAGATAACTTTATGGGAAGCAATACGGAAGAAGCCATTAAAACCATTTTAGGCTTTCTTTCAGATAAAGAGTTTGATATATTCTTTGCCGGTCCCGCGTTTTTAGCAGGAAGATACGGTGCAGCCTGCGGCCATATTTGTAAAGCCGTAAAGGAAAAATTCGGTGTTCCTGTAATAACATCTATGAATGCCGAAAACCCTGGCGTTGAAATGTTTAGAAAAGAAATGTATATCTTTAAAGGCGGAAACAGCGCTGCTGCCATGAGAAAAGATGTTCAAAATATGGCGAAATTCGCTCTTAAATTATTAAAGGGTGAAAAGCTTCTTTCAGCCAACGAAGAGGGCTATTTTGGCAGAGGCATCAGAAGACAGATTTGGCTTGAGCCTCCTGTAAAGGCTGCAGACAGAGTAATTGATATGCTCCTTAAAAAGATTAACGGAGCGCCTTATCAGACAGAGCTTCCTATCGCTATGTCCGACAGGGTTGCCATAGCGCCTGCGATTTCTCCGGAAGATTTAAGCAAAATGGAAGTTGCTCTTGTAACTACCGGCGGTATCGTTCCCGTTGGAAATCCGGATAGAATTCAGTCTGCCAGTGCAACTAAATTCGGAAAATACGATATAGCGTCTCTTAACGATTTCAGAGTGGGCGAATACATGACCATTCACGCAGGATATGACCCAGCAGCTGCTAATAATGACCCCGACGTATGCGTTCCTCTTGATGCTATGAGAAAATACGAAAAAGAAGGCAAAATCGGCGGTGTATTCAAATATTTCTACACAACCGTAGGAACAGGAACTACCCAGGCAGAGGCATCTAAAATGGGTAAAGCTATAGCAGAAGAACTTAATGCAAACGGAATAAACGCCGTTATTATGACTTCTACCTGAGGTACCTGTACACGTTGCGGTGCAACGATGGTAAAAGAAATTGAAAAAACAGGCATTACAATCGTTCAGATGGCAAACCTCATACCTGTTGCCAAAACTGTAGGCTCCAATAGAATAGTTCCTACTATTTCAATACCATATCCTCTTGGAGACCCTGCAACAACAGCAGAAGAACAGTTTAAGCTCAGATACCATAGGGTAGGTGTTGCGTTAGATGCATTAACAACGCCTATAACAGAGCAAACCGTTTTCAAAGTAAAATTTTAATTAACTACGCCCTAATTCTAAGGCAAAAACTTACCTCCAACTTTGTTTATGCCTTATATAAAACTCTCCTAAGGTTTGAGAACCCCCTACCGAAGGAGAGTTTTATTTTTGTAAAGTTAATAAACATGCAGGTATGAGTAAACCCTATGCTTATGATACTATATGTCTTAATATCTTATCAAGAAAGGAGATATTTATGAAGCGCACAGTATGGACAAAACAGTACAAGGATATTTTAAATATACTTAAAAAAAAAGGGCGTTTTATTGCCATGAAAGAATATATTCTTCAGGGCAAAGAAGATATATCGCGATTTTATTTTGAGTCCTACAGATGGTATGCCGAAAGAGCGTCAAAGATAGTTGATAAACCGGAAGACGTTCATTATCCCATATGGGTTTCATTAAATAAGGAATCAATTCTTGGCCTTGACCCTGATACGGTTCTTCTTGAAATTGAAATAGACAGTGACCGTGTGGTAGAAATGGATTATTCTAAATGGGGATATGTGGTAAATTACTACTATATACCGGAGAATGAAAAAGATAATCAGCGTCACAATGAATTGCTGGATAAATACGAAATTGACGATTCGACCGCCTATATGACAAGCTTTTATCCTCACATAAAGAAGGAAATAATAAAAAGTTGGGATAGTCTTTTTGATAAGAGCCGGTTTAATTCGAGAGAAAAGGTTGGAACCATTTGGGAAATAAAATCCCAATGGATTAAAAATATTACTCATTATAAATCCTAATCTATTTTATATAGAAAAATTTAGCAGTATAGAAGCAGATATTGATAGTTTGCTCTATAAAATGAATGAAATTTGAATTGTTTTGCGTTATTTGCTAAGTTTATAGGGTGTTTTTCCTGCAAATCTGCCTTGCTTTCTAAGTTCATGTCTTTTTCTCATTTATT
>DMJQ01000097.1 GCA_003457065.1 Clostridiales bacterium | reverse complement strand
AAGTAATAGGCTTAATCGATGAGGCATGTGCCATGATCAGAACCGAAATGGACTCAATGCCTGCGGAGCTGGATGAAATATCACGTAAAATAATGCAGCTTGAAATAGAAGAAGCCGCCTTAAAAAAAGAAGACGATAGTCTGTCTAAGGAGCATTTGAAGGAAATTCAGAAAGAGCTGGCAGACATGAGAGCTGAATTCAAGGAAATGAAAGCAAAATGGGAAAATGAGAAAAATGCCATTTCGAAAGTTCAATCCTTGAGAGAAGAAATAGAAAAAGTTAATGCAGAAATAGAAAAAGCCGAAAGAAACTACGATCTTAACAAAGCCGCCGAATTAAAATATGGAAAGCTTCCTTCACTGCAAAAATCACTTGAACAGGAAGAGCTTGTGGCAGAAAAGGCGCAGGGACCAGACACACTGCTGCGAGATAAGGTAACTGAAGAAGAAATAGCGCGCATTGTTGGTCGCTGGACAGGAATACCCGTATCAAAACTCATGGAAGGCGAAAGAGAAAAGCTTCTGAGGCTTGAAGACATACTTCACGAAAAAGTCATCGGTCAAAATGAAGCCGTTGAAAAGGTAACAGAAGCCATAATACGCTCGAGAGCAGGAATTCAGGATCCAAACAGGCCAATAGGCTCATTCATGTTCCTTGGTCCGACAGGTGTCGGCAAGACGGAGCTTGCCAAGGCTCTGGCAGAAACACTGTTTGACGATGAGCACAACATAGTCCGCATCGATATGAGTGAATACATGGAAAAGTTCTCTGTTTNNTTGTTTGATGAGGTTGAAAAAGCTCATCCCGAAGTATTTAATATACTGCTGCAGGTTCTCGACGATGGACGCATAACCGATTCTCAGGGAAGAACTGTTGATTTTAAGAACACCATAATCATAATGACTTCAAATTTAGGCTCCGATTATATACTGGACGGCATCAGTCAAAGCGGAGAAATCTCCGAAGATGCCAAAGAAAAAGTCAACATGCTGCTTAAACGTCAGTTCAGGCCGGAGTTTTTAAACAGGCTCGATGAAATTGTATTTTACAAACCTCTGACCAAGTCAGAAATTTCATCCATTGTTGATTTAATGATGAAAGATCTGCAAAGACGCTTAAATGACAAACAGCTTACTGTTTCTTTGACAGAAAAAGCTAAATCATATATCGTTGATAAGGGTTACGATCCAATATACGGAGCAAGACCGCTTAAGCGTTACATTCAGAGAAATGCAGAAACATTGATAGCAAAAATGATTATAGCGGGCAATATTGAACCAAACACGAATATAAAAGTGGACTACGACGGTACAAAATTAACAATAAAAGATTAATATAAGGGCTGCAGCATTAAGAAACGAACTTGCTTAATGCTTACAGCCCTATATATTTTATAATTTTAGTTTTAGAACTTAATTATGCCAAGCATATTCAAAAATACAATGCCGACAGCTATAGGAGCAATGTATTTTACCAATACCGTCCAGAAGCCTTTTAATCTGAACGCATATTTTCCGTTTTGCGAGATTTCAGCTACAGCGTTATCAATTCCCCAGAAATATCCGATGAATATGCACATCATTAATCCACCTACCGGCAATAAAATGTTAGATGCTATAAAGTCAAGCAGGTCAAAGAAATTCTTTCCGAAAATCAGGACATTTGCCATAGGTCCCATCGCTAACGAGCTTAATATTGTCAAAACGAATATCGCACATGCCAATACCACTGTTGCCTTTGTTCTTGACCATTTGAACTCATCGATAAAATATGCCGTGCAAACTTCAAGCAGCGATATCGATGATGTAATGGCAGCAAATAAAACCAGAATGAAGAACAGCAGGCCGAACACGGCTCCTAAAGGCATTGCTGCAAATACAGACGGCAAAGTAATAAACATTAAGCTTGGGCCAACGCCCGGTTCAAATCCAAATGCGAATACTGCCGGAAGTATTGCAAATCCCGCCAAAAGCGCTGCCGAAGTATCCATTAAAGGAACAATAAATGCATCTTTTTCAATGTTTTCATCTTTGCTTAAATAGCTGCCGTAAGTGATCATGCAGCCCATACCGAGACTTAACGAGAAGAATACCTGACCGAGAGCCGCAACTATTGCAGCCGGTGTCAATTTTGAGAAATCAGGTTTCAGATAATATTCCAATCCTGCACCTGCTCCGGGAAGCGTTACAGATCTTATAACAACCACAATCAGCAGGACAAATAATGCAGGCATCAATACTTTGCTGTATTTTTCTATGCCGCCCGAAATACCTTTCCATACTATGAAGGCTGTTGCAAGTGCAAACACCAGTGCCCATATAATCGGCTCAATCGGACTTGAAATAAATTCTCCGAAAAATACCGCTGAATCTCCGGACACACCGCCTGTTACAAATTGAACTATATACTTGATTACCCAGCCGCCTACCGCATTATAATATCCCAAAATGGTAAACGCGGCCAATATACCTGCTCCGCCTACCCAAGCAAATTTTTTGTTGAGCTTTCTGTAAGCACCCAATGCATTTAATCCGGTTGACCTGCCGAGAGTTATTTCGCCCAGCATAATTGTGAATCCGACAAATATAACTATTAGTATATAGACGATTACAAATGCTCCGCCGCCGTTCTGACCAGCAAGATATGGGAATTTCCACAGATTACCCAAGCCAATGGCGGAACCTGCCGTTGCCATTATAAAACCCAGACTGGAAGCCCACTGCCCTCTGTCTTTTTTTTCTTTTTCCATTGATACACCTTCCTTTCATTTTTTTAATAATTCATCTCAAACGATCTCACCTAAATTTCACAAATGATTATATGCCAGATTAATTGCCGGCATTTTATCAGATAATTTTCCTCCCTTCATTTTATTTGAGAACAACATTGTTCTTAAGGCAAAATATAATCTAACGTTAATAACGCTATCCTCTTTATTTTAATATTCGGAAAACGTTATGATATTTAATTATAGTGCATATTGATATTTTTGTCTATCGGAATTTATTCGTCAAAAAAGCTGTTATTTTGACAATTTAGATGTAACAGCCTATGTTCAGCTGTTGAAGCAGACTGCCGCTTGCATTTTATTTTTTATAATAGAATATTACAGAATAGCGGAATTTATGATAGGTGTTCAATAAAAAACGGCTACTGAATCAAACAATCCTTAAATCCGTCTCGCGGTGATTGCTTAATGCAGCAGCCTGTAATCTGACTATTTGTTATCTGTTTCCGATTGAAAGCATTAAATTCAGAACTATGCCCACAATTGCTGCTGTTGCAATTGAAGGTATCTCTATTCCGAACATCGGAATCATGCCTCCAGGGAATCCGAAGCTTCCTCCTAATCCCACAATCAATATTACTGCTATGACTGCAAGATTCTTTGAATTGAACATGTCAACCTTTTTATCCATCATTATTGTAATACCCTGAGCTGCTATTACGCCGAACAGATAAATTGACAAGCCGCCTATAACGCATGTTGGAATTGAATATATTATATTAATCAGCGGTGTGAAACATGAAATAATCATTGTAAATATTGCCGACAATATCAGCACAGATACGGAAAAGTTCTTTGAAATTGCCATGGCNNCTCCGATAAAGCCTGATATAATATCCCCTATACCGTCACCTATTAAATTAAGTCCAAGTTTACTTTCTATGTCATATTTTTTATCGATGCCTTTCTTTTTCGCCAGGTCATTCACATAAATATCTAATTGATAAACATGTGCTGTCGATTCCGGAATCGTTGCTATGGCTATAGGCATAATTGCCGCAACTGCCGCAAAGGAAGGCTTAGGCAATGTGAATATTGGAAGATTAAATACTCCCGCAGACTGAACCGTATCAAATGTTATGAATGGAATTCCTGTAACACTTCCTATTACGGCTGCAGCAACGTAACCAGTCACAAGACCGAACAATATAGGCAGCTGGCTCAGTGTTCCTTTTAAGTATACAGAATATGATATTGTTGAAACAAGTGTTATGATTGCGATAAGCCATGCCATGCTGCTAACAGTCTGAACCTGGGCATCAAGTATTCCCGCAGGAACCGAAGCTGCATTTGTCATTGCATTTGCCGCAAGAGATAATCCTATTATTATTGCAATACTTCCTGTTACAGTCGGTGGAAGAACCTTATCAATAGTCTCTTTTCCTGAACGCTTAATAATAAAACCGGCTATTATTGAAACAAATCCCGAAAGCACAATACCAAACTGTGCAATTGATATTTTATCGTTCAGAGAATATGACGCAAATGCTTCTGCGCTCATTATTGATGCTATTGCCGCTATATATGAAAAGCTGGAACCGTAGTAAAGAGGGATTTGTCTTCCAGTGATTAAAATGAATCCCAGGGTAGCCAATCCGCTGGCAAATATTGTGGTTGAAACATGAAAACCTGTTATAAGAGCAACTAACACAGTTGCGGGAAACATTACGACAATTTGCTGTAAAGCGAAAAATATAAGTCCTATGACCGGCGGACGCTCATCCGGCAGATAACCAAATACTTCATTTTTTGTAGACATAACTACCTCCGTAAATTAAATTATTGCTTTTACCTGCAGACTGTTCTCCCCCATGAGGCAGTAACGTAGCTGAGGCATAAAAAAAATCCTGGACCGACCGTCAGGATTATTATACACATTAAAAACAGAGATATTCACATCTTGACGGCATCACGGTACCGAGTTAAAGATTATTTTTTATATAATATAGCATATACAAGCCATGAAGTCAATGACATATTTTTACAAAGCATCATTTATAATACAATATATCCCTAATCATTTCAGGCCTGATTTCCCATATGTTTGCCTGAATTCTGAATATATCCCATTCATCTATTTCAAAAATTCTGTGCCAACTGTCCATAACTTTTTTTCTTTCTTCAGGATAAAAATGTGCGGTTCTTTCATTTATGAATGAAAATGAATTGTCAAATCCTTTTGCTTCCAACTCTTTTGCATATTCATCGGCATCTTTTTCATTTCTGGGTATGTAGTGATGGTTCAACACGTAATCCCACTTCATTCCGTCAAAATAGGCAATTTCTTTTTTATCAACTTCCAGCACATAAACAACCTGATCAACAGTTGGTCTGAGCATATTTTCCTCACTCACCGAACACCAGATGGGAAATTCAACTCCGTCAGGTCTTTGAACTGTTTTTTCCGCAGCATTAACAAACCATTTATACAAATATGCTATGTAATCTGTAATTTCGTCAAATTTATCTTCCAGATGTTTTCTGCTTATTCTTACAACACCGTTATTCTGTAATTCTTCCAGACTTTTTACGTGCTGCCTGGTCCATAAAATAACTTTTTCAGCCGGGTTTTCCATACAACCTCCAGAATACGTTTTCTACATTAATTATATATTCTTTTAAAATCAATTTAAGAACCGCATATTTTAAGCCAATCATAAATCGAATCTGTCATTAATATATTTAGTATTATATGAATTAATTTATCAGAGGACATGTGCTTGTGGGCAGTACCTTTTCACCTCCGAGAACCCAGAATTGGGAGCCGCCGCATAATCCCGTCGCAATGGCGCCTGCTGCAAAAACGATTTCATCCGGGACATAAACACAGAATGTTCCGAAGACTTTTCCGCCCTTTTTCTGATGCTCGATGAGCTCTGCCGGGCGAACTCCATGAATTTCAGATACTACAAAGTTATAATAGTCCATTGATTCCGGACGGTTATCCTGAGTCAAATATACATCACCGAATGCCTCCGGCAATACCTCACACAACTGGTCGTGCTGTTCCATGAAAATATTTTATTATTCGCTAATTAGGGAAAAATAAATTTTACATTATTGACTTTTATATCTTTAGCGGATGACACTAACCCCGTCCCCCTGCATCCCTTAATATCCGCATTTATTATTGTTTCTATTTTATATTCGGAAATAATGCTGTCTAAGTTCTCATGGCAGCTTTCAGCCAGATATTTCCGTGCCAGTCCGGAATACAAATTTCTGCCTTCATTCACAATATTATAATTTTCACCTTCACAGCAAGACAGCGCGATGACTGCCTTATTCACGGATGACAGCGGTTCGGTAATTTCATCATTTAAAACAGCCAGAGGTGCTCCTGTTATTAATACGCTGCCCTTGCTGACAGGTGCTGATTCAGGCAGCTCACTGTCAAGCGTGTCCCTCAGCTGACAGAGTTTATCCAAACGCTCGTCCAAATCAAAAATAAACTGGCTGCCGTAAATTATGTACGTTAAATCATCACACCCCATCATATCCGGATGGTGCATATAAATATCCGTGATTTCACGAATAAGCTTACTTACTGCATTAATTTTTTCAACAACACTAACAAGCTTATCTTCATCCAGCCTGACGCTGAACTCCTGCTGCAGGAAATATATGAAATTTTCATATTCAATCATCAGGTCATGCTCATTTTTATGTTCTTTTATTATGTAAGTTTTCTTTATATTTTCCAGTTTGTAAATCATGCGTTCCTTATCACGGCAATAATCCGTTCCGACAATAATATCTGCAAAATGAGAAAAAGGACATCTGTCTGTTATTACATAACCATAGCTTGCTTTCAGCAGTGAGCAGCTTTCTTTATCATATGCTTTTCTGGTGCCTCAATATTTGAGCCGTCGATTCCAAATATATTTATCGGCACAATATCCATCGCCCACAATATTTCTCTCGGTATATTTACACCGTAAATTCCGGCAATATGCTTTCCTTCACTTTTCAATTCCAAAGCTTTGATAAAAGCGTTATGCCTCATATCTTTAAATTCTCCCAGTTGACATTGCAATTTGATATCCATATTACCGCCTACCTTGAAAGTGCCGCACCTATAGCTCCGGCATAACGTGCCATAGGATTTGAATTAACCGGCTTTTTAAGTTTGCCGCTCAGTTGTTCGCACATATACCTGCTCTCACAAAAGCCCCCTGTTAAAAAGAATTTATCGTTTTCGGAATTTAATTTAGTGCTTAAAGTGCAGACTTTATTCACGATAGAATTGACCACACCCCATGCGATATCTTCCTTAGGTCTTCCGTTTCCGATTAGACTGATAACTTCCGATTCCGCAAACACGGTACACATTGAACTTATTAAGACTTCTTTTCCCTTCTCTGCCAGTTCAAAAATTTCCTCGAGATTAACTCCCAGTGTATTTGCCATTATTTCTAAAAAACGGCCTGTCCCTGCAGAACATTTATCATTCATGATAAAATTTGATACAGCTCCGTTTTTTACAGAAATTATCTTTGTGTCCTGACCGCCTATGTCTATTACGGTGCAGTCCGTTCCGTTCAGATAATAAGCGCCCCTTCCGTGACAAGTTATTTCGGTTATGACCTTGTCCGCATATGGCACGGAAACTCTTCCGTACCCCGTGGCTGTTATATGAGAATTATCTGATGTGATGAACCTGTCTTTTAACCAGTTTTGTATACTTAACGCCGTCTCCTTGCTGCTCCATCCCGTGGGCATCAGCAGGTGATGCAGTATTTTCCTGTCATCTTCTGACATTACAATTACTTTGGCTGCGGCAGAACCTATATCTATACCAACACAATACATAATAATGCTCCTTGTCCGTTATTTTGTCTGTTCATTCATTTTTATTTTAACATTCACAGCCGTTAAATGCAATTATGAACGCACGATATAACACGACAAACGCATGAATGAGTTTCACAATTAAACTATTTAAAGATTAAATTTAAAAAAATATGAGCCAGTTTAAGTTACAAATTCATAATATTTTCTAAATGATTCTCAGGATTAGTACAAATAGCAAAACGCTTTAATTTAAGGCTCATAGGCTTTTTACCTGCTTCATATATCTTCAAAACATTTAGTGCAAGTTTTCTTATGATATTCAAATTAAAAGAAGCCTGCTTTTCAAGAGTGCGGTTATCATCCTCGCGGAATGTTACGTCCAAATGCCAGTGATAGCTTTCAACCATCCAGTGTCCTCGTATAGCTCTCGCAATTTCCTTCACATCCAGCGGCAGGCTGCTTATGAAGTATCGAATTTCTGTTGTTTCTACGTCATCCTTGACTATAGTATTGCGTGTCATGGCAATTGTTTTCAAACCTGCCCAATCCTTCTTCTGCTCCAACCATTTTATATCGTCTGTTTGCCAATATTCACGCTTTTCAATGCCACTGCGTGCTTTCTCTATTGTTTTTGTATATTCACACTGTGCCAATAATTCAGAATCATCAAAGTACTGTTTCACATCCTCGTGCAGGATGCCTTGATTCCCTTTCAGGGATAGAACATAATCGGCACGTTTTTTCCGTATTTTCTTCACAATTTCAATCTGTGTTCCCATGGCATCGGTTGTAATTATATGCCCCTTAACATTTAAATCATCCAGCAATTTAGGAATAGCAGTGATTTCATTGGATTTTTCATTTACTCTTTTCTCTCCAAGACAAAAGCCATTTTCGTCTACTGCACTTACTATATGATTTTTTTTTTGATTTTTATTGCCATTGCCACATTGCGTTTTGCCATCAATTGCTAAAATCTTTTTTACTTTTTCTCCTTCGTCACTATTTAGCATTTTATTCCATAATGCTTGGAATTTTTGTAAAAATTCTGGTGATACCATTGCAAATACACGTTGAATCGTGTCATGCGAAGGTATTCCATTTGGAAGCTCTAAATATTCTTGCAAAAACTGCTTATGCTCTTTTCCAAATATCTCGATTTCCACCCATTCATTTGCATTTGCCAACATTGCAAAAAATACCAATGCTATTATATCACTCATTTTATGCCGTATTTTTTTCTCTTGCCTTAAATCTATTACTTCTTCTAAATATTTTAATGTTTCGTACATTTTATATCATCCCCTTTGGAATGATTATACCTTATTTTCTCTTCCAAAAAAAGCCTTTTTTTATTTGTTACTTTTTCTTAATTCATGCGTTTGTCGTGCACGATATAACAATCTTTCATAGCCGCAGCCATTATTCTTTTTCTGTGTTTATAAAATAAAACCATCCGATGCCTTCTTCTTCGAATGATTTAAGTTCAACGTGCTGTCCCGCCTTTAACTGCTGCGCATATTTTTCCGCCTCTGCCATATATCTGCCATATTCATCTTTCGGATTTATGCTTTCGGTCTTTCCTTCGCTTGTGCCGCTATGAATGAATTTTATGCTCTCCTCTATGCCGAAGCTGTCAATTATACTGTATTTTACATTATTTGATCTGTGTCTCCACCTGCCTGTTTTCAGGTTGATAACATAATCGACGAGAAAAAGATATCCGTAATCTGCCACAAACTCCACCGCATTACAAATAAAATCAACTTCGTCCTCAGTCATGACGTAGTGAATATTAAATCTGAGCCATCCCGGCCTTACGGAAGTTATCCCTTCCTTTATAAAATACCTGTATATGAATGAATTTTCACGGCTTATATCCAAAAGCCTGTGACCGTAAGGCGCCGCGCAGTTGNNGTCTGAATTCCAAAGAGATCATTTATTAGCTTTGCGGCAAACCTCGGATGTATATATTTATCTTTATGCCTGAACTTTATTGAAAATATCGGAAGCCTGCTTTCTGCATCCTCTGGACCTAAAATTTCTATGTTATTGTTTTTACTCAGCCTTTCAAATACTTTTCCGGTATAATATTTTTCTGTCTTTTCTATATTCTTCAGTCCTAAATAATCCTTGAGCTCAATTGCCAATGCGGCGCGCAATGTCTGGATAATTCCCGGAGTTCCCGCCATTTCTCTTTCTTCGACATTATTTATGTAGTCATAGGCGTACGGACTCACATATGTGACTGTTCCTCCTCCCGATACTGTTGGAGGTATTGAGCTGTCGTATACTTTTTCGTTAATTACAAGTATACCCGATGAACCGGGTCCTCCTATAAATTTATGAGGAGCTATATATACCGCATCGAAATATTCATTTGAGCTTTTATTCATGTCAATATCAACGTACGGAGCACATGCGGCAAAGTCAAAGCACGCATAAGCATTATTTTTGTGAAGTATTTCCGCCACTTTAAAAACCGGAGTTAAAATTCCCGTAACGTTTGATGCTGCTGAAAAAGAGCCTACTTTCAGCCTGTCCTCATATCTTTTATCCGAAACTTTTCTTTCTAATTCTTCCAGATTGAGAGCACCATATCGGTCGAGACCTATCTCAACGAGCTCGGCCATTCCTTCCTTCCAGATCAGTATATTTGAATGATGTTCATACGGGCCTATGAAAACAACAGGCAGGTGTTTTAAACAATTTTCCGATTCATTTATAATATCTTTAAGTCCCTTTCGTCTTCCCGTATACTCATTAATTATATTTTCAATCCTTATTTTTGAAGCCGGAGGAATATATATGCCGATAATTTTTGCAAAGCACTCTATTGCTCCGGTTGCACCTGAACCCGAAGGTATTATGTAACAATTTTCACCGGCATTCAGATGCTCTTTAATTATATTCTCTGATTTATGCAGTATGTTAGTCATGACCTCTCCGGTCATGTCATCCTCCGTATGCGTGTTTGCATAGCATTTCTGTATATCAAGCAGATATTTTTCTATAAAGTCTAATGTTTTTCCCGATGCCGTAAAATCAGCATAAGTCAGCAGCCTCTCACCATATGGAGTTTCAAATTTATAGTTGTTGCCGATTATTTCATTTCTTAATCTTTCAAAGGAAATATTCATGAAACGTCCTTTCTGTGCAGTATAATTTGTTAATATCATCTGCACAGTTGTTGATTATATGCATATGAATCAAAAACAGCCCACGCGTTGCATGAGCTGTCTGCATTATACTTTTATTTTGCTGATTCTAAAGCACTGTTAACCGCTTCAATTATAGCCTTGCTTGTAACCGATGCGCCTCCTATGGCATCAACATCAGTTGAGTTTGCTTCCACTATTTTTCCCGGAAGCTGTTCAATGGCATTTGAACCTATTCCCTGAGTTTCATCAGGTCCCTGTGCTTCAACTTTAGCAATCTTATCTCCATCCATAGTAACAGTAACCGATACCTCTCCGCCAAAACCTTGAGCTGTTCCTGTCAATGCTGCTTCACCGCCGGCTCCGACTTCCGGTCCTCCCATCATTCCGTTTCCTACAGCTAATATTGCATAAGACAATACTAAAACCAAGATAACAAACAAACCTTTCTTCATTTCTTCCTCCTATTTTTTTTCAACATGCTTATTATAGCAGTTTTTATTTAAAATGTAAATAATCTATTATCAGACCAGATATTATCCATAACAATTATTAAGATGCAACATATAATATAATATTATAAATATATAAGAAAGGTAGAACATTATGGATAATTCTTATATGTATAGCCGGAAACCGTGGCCAAATACTGTTTCCAATAATATCAGCCATACACCCGATTATCATGTTATTATCAATTCAAACAGACCTGTTTCATCAAACCAGACACAGCAGCCTACCAACATCAGGTTACCAATTTACTATTCTGCCGATATTCCTATAGAGCTGGCTAAATCCCTTGAGGGAAAATACTTTATCGGAGTTGCGGAAAATTTGTNNAGAGCATACGGCAGAAGCGGTCCACCGGGTGCAACTGTAAGCGCAATAGAAAACGGAGCAATCATATTTCCTCCGGGCGGATCATTTCTGGTGTATATCTCTAACCCTGAAACTCCAACATTGCCCGCAGCAGGCAGAATAGCCTTCGCATGGTGGGAAGAACCAATTCAGCCATAGCCGGACATATCCATTAAGAAAAAATAAATACTTACGCACAAAC
>DMJQ01000022.1:12550-36670 GCA_003457065.1 Clostridiales bacterium | reverse complement strand
GGGGTTTTATTGTATATATAATAAAAGCTCCTACAATACCAACTATAATATTGGCAAAAGCACCCATCTCTGAATCTTTACCCATTATCATACTTGCTATCCACCCTGATAGCGCTCCTAAGATTAACCATGCAAGATATCCCATGATTTTAGCCTCCTTATTTTAGACAAACTATTTATTGAAAAGTATGCCCAATATATTATAAAAATATTAGTAATGAAAGCAAACTTTATAAGCAGTCAAAATGTTTTGCAATGCTACCATTAATTATTCTTCATTAAAAAATGCGTAGAATTATATATGCATTTTTTGTTGTAACCCATTCTTTAGTACTAACATACAATAAAGTACATAGCCACCTTCCATGACGATAATTGCTAAAATAATTATAGGTCATTACCATAAGCTGGCTGGATTCCCATCATGGGCTAAATAAAACTAACAGGGCAGCAATCGGCACCTCTTACAGGTGTCCCGGCTGTCCTAACATACATAAAAAAATAATTTGAAATTTCGGGGATTTTAATCCAATTGCGCACAAATAAAACACATCATCACACATTTACATTATCCGAATATATTATTAATGAGCTTGTCTCAAAAATATTTATTGAGGTGTCTATTATGAGTTGTAATTGGAATGATGTAGCAGGAACCGAACAAAATTCAAGAAGATGCGATTTNNCGATTTCGTTTTTGATTGCTTGAGAGACCTACTTGAAGATGCCAATGATGATAACGGGGACGGATGCGATTGCAGATGTAGATGTAGATGTTGTAGATGCAGATGGTAATCAAAGCATTAACGGGCGGAGCTGGTCCTCCGCTTTTATTGTAATAAAATTAACGGTAGCTCTTACCATTGCCTTTACCGGATAATTATTACCACCTTCCAATAACAGACTTTTACAGTCAAGCTGTAGCCCACTCTGGGCACACATAAAAAGCACTCAACTTGAGTGCTTTTTATGTTAATTTGTATCCCTACAGTTCCTTACGCAGATATTTATACTTAGACGTAGCGCCCAAGTAATTGTTCATCCATAATACGCTGTTATTCTTTACAAATATAGTTTATCAGTTTTTCTATTCCGATTTTCAGTACTTCAAAGAAATATTTTATCAGCTTACAAACTGTATCGTTTTATCTATTTCTCTCACCCCTACATAAGCTTTGCAGACAAGCTATTGTCTACGTTTTATCCTATGATTATGCGTCTTGACTGTGTCAGAATGTAGGTAAATGAAATCAATTCCACTCTTAATTATTTCATTGCCCCTGCCAGTTTTAACAGCAGTGCGTCACTGTATCTGTAAAATTTCAAATACTGCATGGTGTTGTCATCTAATACCGCTTTTTCCCTAACAACCTTTTCTGCTTCTTGTACCGTCATATCTTTCACCCCCAAATATTCACAAATCACCTCTGCCTGTGCATTTGCAATTTTTCTCAGGTTTGCATCGACCTTAAGGAATGCTTCGTCCTTTGCATTGTCATGGAACCCGTTTTCAATCAGCATTATATGCCTGCAGTCAGTGGAGGATGCCCCCCTGATAACACCGTAATAGTTATAAATTTTTTCGCCCTCGGTATATACTTTTGTTCTGGCTCCTCTGCTATTATTCCCCATTACATCAGCGACGCTGCCGGCAAGCTTCTCGGCAAACTCCATATCATGAGGCTTGCTGTAGTCGTAATATACTTCTACTCCTCTTGCTTTGCCGTCATAAGCATTGCTGTGCTCAGATATAAACATATCATACCCTTTTGCCTTTCGTCCTCTGGAATACAACTCAATATCTTCTCCCCATGTTCGGGAAAAATCTGCTTGTACACCTTTTTGCGTCAGTATTTCTTTTAAATAAGNNCTTCCATACGCCCTGATACTCATAATACCCGTTAAAACCTTTATTCGTGTTTCCCGGCGCATGTCCGGGATCAATCAATACTTTAGTCATTTAAACCACCATCTTTTTTCTGCAGAATATCAATTGATTTTTTCATTATTTCCGGAATTGGTATACCCATTAAACCGGCATTTTCAATAATAGACACAGCTTCATTTGCCGTATACCCGATTATAACCATGTCTCTTATCATCTCTGTGCCTGTAAGCAAGTCCAGTTGTACCGCAACTAAAACTATCAAAAGCGTAACACCTTTTTTATATAATCCCTTCCAGCCGGCTCCGCTTTCCAAAGCACCTGATTCTGATTTCTTGGATTCTTTAAAAACACCCGCTACTATTAGTCCGGTTATATAATCAACCGCCATAAACAGTATCAATGTTCTTAACGCCGTATCCCAGCCTCCGAGTAAATTTGCTATAATACTTCCAACAACTCCCAAAGCTCCAAATATTGCGATTTTCATCGTATTTATATTTTCCATAGTAAATTTCTCCCTTCAAGAAAGAAAGCTTAAACGCTCTCAGTAATATTATATGCAGTTCGTTCACACATGTCTAAAAACTGCCGTAATATCTTGCATTTCGGCAGCTTCTTCAAAATTTCCCCCAAATTTATATTATAAACAAAAAATATTAATCCACTGCTTAAAGTTCATCGTCCACTTTTAATGAATCAAACAAAAAATAATAATCATTTGAATATTTACAGGCAATTTGCCAATACTTTAATGAGGAGGTGATTTAAGTGGCAAAAAATGATAGTAAAAATAAGAAAAACAAAAATAACCAAAAGAAGAACAATAAAGACAAGGGCAATAACTTAAAAAACAACGATGACAAATAGTAAGCATCAACAATTGTTAAAAATATAAAAAGAGCTTGCCCTAAAATTAAAGAGCAAGCTTTTTTGTTGTAATCTGATGAGTCGCATCATTTTAAAAACCCAACAAAAACAATTACTTGTTCATGCTGGGTTTCATTTATTCAGGTAGTTTAGCCGCATCAAAACATAGCAACAGCTATTTATAAAATTTATCTTTTACATCCTGATACTTTTTTAAAGCATCCTTGTAAGATACAATTACGGCTTTTTGAGATGTACCATGATATCTTCTCTTAATTTCATTTTCCAGATTATCGGATTCAAGAAAATTTCTGTCCATGAATATCTTTGTGATAAACCTATCGGTAATATCAATTGTGTGAGTGCATCCGATATCAACTATTTTATCCGTATCAACCTCTATTTCAAATGCCATGTAAAATGAATTATAGATTACGGTAATGGCATTGTCCATATTTGTTCTGGATTCACCGATTATATAAACTGTTTCATTCATTGCATCACCCGTTCATCTTCAAAATTAAATCATTTCTAAGTCGTTTATTCCATCAACATTATATATCAATCCCTGAAATTACTCAAGAGCCTTTTTACTTTTGTAACCGCACTTATTTATACATATGCCGTGCTCGATTTAATTGACTTTTTTCATTTTCAGACATATTATTAACTTATATAATTTTTATTAATTAAACGGAGGTGCAATATGGTTAAAGACATTCAACTTAGCGATGTTTTGGTTGATTGCGGCAATGAGCAAAAATTGTGTGAATTTTATGCGAAGCTTCTGGGCTGGGAAAAATTCGAAATGTATGGTCACCCGGCGGTACGTAGCGGAAACGGCACAGTATTTCTTTTTGTGCAGGAGGAAGATTATGTTGCTCCTGTCTGGCCCGAACAGGATGGCAGACAGCAAAAACAAATGCACTTTGACTTCCAGGTGTCTGATGTTGCTGATGCAGTTCGTCAAGCCGAAGCTCTTGGAGCTGTCAAAGCACAGGCACAGTTCGGTGGCACGCATTTCGTTACGATGCTGGATCCTGCGGGACATCCATTCTGTCTGTGTGCTAAAGATTAATTTTGTAATCTGACATATACAGATTTATCTTATATAAGTGATAACGTTTCTTAAAAGTACCAAGCCATAAACGGGCGGAGTGTTACCTCCACCCGTTTATTTATTTGGTTTTTATCAACCGAG
Source organism: Clostridiales bacterium (assembly GCA_003457065.1). Classification (GTDB taxonomy): domain Bacteria; phylum Bacillota; class Clostridia; order Tissierellales; family Sedimentibacteraceae; genus Sedimentibacter. The sequence continues at coordinate 32,714 of DMJQ01000022.1, read as the reverse complement.
GTATTCTTTTATTACCCTCGGACTCATCCAGCGTATAAGGTTAATTTTTGAACCGGCTTTATCATTTGTGCCCGAAAGTCTTGAACCGCCGAAAGGCTGCTGCGCAACAACCGCTCCTGTAGGTCTCACATTTATATAAAAGTTTCCTGCCGAGTAAACCAATTCTTTTTCGGCTTCATCTATGGCATATCTGTCTCTTGCAAAGACAGCCCCTGTCAGTCCGTACTTGGAGGTATTATTGCACAATTTCAGAATGTCTGAATATTCTTCGTCTTCATATACATAGACTGTCAGCACCGGTCCGAATATCTCCTCTTCCATTGTCTTAAATTCAGGATTATCTGTCAATATGACCGTGGGATATATAAAATATCCTTTGCCGTCATCTGATTTCCCTCCGACTAATATTTCGGCTTCATCTGATTTTTTGGCATAATCAATGCATCTCTTTATTTTATCATATGATTTCCTGTCAATTACCGCACCCATGTATGTGTCGATTTCTTCAATATCGCCTATNNGCCTGATACTCAAAAGCTCCGTCAACAAGTCCTTCTGTCAGCAGATCCCTGTCGGCGGATGGATGAGCTATAATATAATTCTTACCTCCTGTTTCTCCTACAATCCTCGGAAACGACCTGTAATTTGCTATATTGTTTCCCACCGCTGTCCACATATGACGAAAAACCTCGGTTGAACCCGTAAAATGTATGCCGCTCAAATGCTCGCTGGCTAACACAGCATCACTTATATCGCCGGCATTGCCGGGGATAAAGTTAATCACTCCATCAGGAAGCCCTGCTTCCATAAACAGCCTGTATACAATATATGATGAAAAAACAGTGCTTGATGCAGGTTTCCATACCACGGTATTGCCTGCAACAGCAGGAGCTCCCGGCAGATTGCTGGCTATTGAAGTAAAATTAAATGGCGACACGGCAAAGACAAATCCTTCTAAAGGCCTGTACTCCGTTCTATTCCACACATCCTTTACGGATATGGGCTGCTCTCCGTACAATTGCTGCAGGCAGTAAGCGTTATATCTTAAAAAGTCGACCAATTCGCAAGCAGAATCTATTTCAGCCTGTTTATATGTCTTGCTCTGGGTCAGCATTGTAGCAGCATTCAGCTTTGCTCTCCAAGGACCCGCCGCAAGTTGAGCAGCTTTTAGAAATATTGAAACCCTGTGCTCCCACGGCATTTTTTCCCACCTTGCCTTAGCTTTCAAAGCTTCCTCAACAGCCATCTCAGCTTCTTTTCTGCCGGCAATGTGATATTCGCCGATGACTTTATTATGGTCATGAGGAATGATGCATTTTCCCTTTCTGCCCTTTCTTATTTCTTTTCCGCCGATTATTAATGGTATCTCAAGATAAGATTTTTTTATTTTGTCAAGTTCCATCTCCAATTCTGCCCGTTCACGGCTGCCGGGCAGGTATTTTAATACAGGTTCATTTTCAAAATTCATTTCTTTTATAATACTGTTCATTTTGCCTCCTCACTAATATTAGTATCATAGACAGATAATAAAACATTGTAACGCTAACGTATTGTAATCTGTTTCGCATTTAATAACTACCATATTATATCAAAACCCGATGCTATAGTAACTAATAAAATATTTATCAGCAAAAATACAGCTATTAGTAATTTGTGTATTTTATTTCGTACCCTCAGCTTAATATTTGAAATTTTATGGTCTAATAAAAAACATTTAGTCAGAATTATTAAAAAACAATACCAACTCTTTGCAATCCTCCAATAATGATTTGTAAAAATCAGAATTAATTTCAAATCACTAAACTGAACAGTAGTTAACGCTTGTTTTTTAATCAAAAAAGAAAAATGCCATAAGATTTAACATCCTATGGCATTTCTATAAAAGCATACTTATGGAATACACTTTTAGGTAATTGTTATTTTATTCTCCGGCTTATTGTCCCTGCCAGATATGCATCAGATTTCTGTTTTGTCCCCTTGCAAATACATCTGTACGTTCCGGACCCCATGATACTGCCGCAGGCTCTGAATTGAGATTTCCTCCGATGGTCTGCCAGTCTTCCCAGCGCGATCCGTTCCATGTTCTTTTAATTAGATTGTTGTTCTGTCCTCTCGCAAATACTTCCAGCTGGTTTGGCTGGCGCGATGATACAGTCGGCCCTGATGTCAGTGTTCCGCCAAGGCTCTCCCAGTTGCTCCATGTTCTTCCGTCCCACCATTTATGAATCAGGTCATTATTGGTACCTCTCGCAAATACATCAATTCTGTTTGGCCCCCAGGATACTGCCGCCGGTGATGATGTAAGAGTTCCTCCCAGGTTCTCCCAGTCGCTCCACCTGCTGCCGTCCCACCATTTGTGCCACATGGCATTATCTGTTCCGCCGGAGAAAACATCAATGCGGTTCTGCCCCCATGAAGCTGCTGCAGGTGCCGTAGTCAATACTCCTCCGAGGTCCTCCCATTGTGACCAACCGGGCGCCGGTCCAGGTGATGGCTGTTCTCCTCTTATAATATTCATCAGTATTTCAATTATTCTCAACATGTATCTGTCTACCATATTTTTCGGAATATTAAACTGTCTTATCATTAAGTTGAACCATGGGTACTGGCTTTGAAATTGACTATAAATCTGCGCAGGCGAACTACTTAGTTTGCCCTGATTAATCAAATAAGAAACCAAAAAAGGTAACATATAATCAGCTACATTTTTATTCAATCCGTTTTGTTCCAATTCCCTGTATAAATTAGCATTTTCCGAACGAAACCTACTTATAATATCCTGAGTAGTCCTTTGCTGCTGTGCAATAATGAAGCACGGATCGTTATACCAGGGAAAATTGAATCCGTCATACGGGTTTCTGTACATATATAAACCTCCTTAAATTATCTTTATTACATTATTTTATTTGGAATTCTTTGACATGTTCCTATTTATTTAAAATAATTAACATATCCAATGTGGAACTTTATTGTAACAAATCCGTCTAATTATAAAACATTAATTTTACTTGGAGGTATTTATGAAAAAGTTAATAAAAATAATTTCATTTGTTTTATCAATAATGTGTTTTTCCATTGTTCCGATCTTTGCAGGTGAAACGGAAGTTATGCAGCCGCAGCCCTTTTATCTTTCATTTACGGGAACTGTCAGTGAAATAGAAAAAACTGACAATGCAATAACAAAAATATTTTTGGAAAATGAAGACGGTACACAGGCACATTTTATACTGAATGAAAATACTTATTATGCAGATGGTGTAAAGATTGAAAAAGGATTGAAAATCACAGGATATTATGAATCAGGAAGGCCAATGATTTTAATTTATCCTCCTCAATATACAATTGACATTGTTACTCCCGCATATGAGGAAGGCTTCGTAAAAGCCGACAAATTTGATTTTGATTTGTTAAGCAGCGATAAGCAGTTAAAACTGAATATTTCAGAGAAAACCGAAATATTATGGGAAAATAACACAGAAATAAACTGGGTTGCTAAGCCAAGCATTGAAGATCTTAAAAACGCTCTTTCTAACAGAAATTTAATTGTTTATTACGATGTTACAACAAAGAGCATCCCTGCTCAGACTTCTCCTAAAAAAATAGTTGTTTTATCTGCGCAGATTGAAGATAAAATAAGCATAATAGTGAAAGATACTTTAATAGATGCTCCCGATGCCTATATCAGTGAAGCAGGAACTGTAATGGTCCCTGTACGTGCAATATCTGAAACACTCGGATATGAAGTATCATGGAACAACGATGAAAAGCGTGTTCATGTCGGCAGCAATATTTCATTCAAATTAGGAGAGCAGGGCTATTTGGCAGAAGGAACCGCAATATCGTCTGAAGAAGCGCCCGTATTAAATAACGGGCACACATATGTGCCATTAAACTTCTTCAAGGATGCTGTAAAAATCAATACGGTCAGCTTCCTTGAAAATAACATTGTTATAAATCCTGACAGCCCTCTGTCAGAATGATCCCCCAATACAAAGAACCGATATGCACAATATCGGTTCTTTGTTTATATAAAAAGCCCTGCTCGTCAAGACAGTTTTTATCTTAAGCTTTCTATTGCCTTTCCTGCCCATGAGGAATCCTTCAATATTGCTCTTCCCACACCAATAAAATCAGCTTTTTTTTCTGCTAATAACTGTTCTGCCTTTGAGGGCTCAGCGATCCCCCCGGTTAATATTACAGGAATTTCTACAGCCTTTTTGATTGCTTCCTATTGAATTGAAAAATATCCCTGTTCATTCTTCCTTGTTCATCTGCATTTGCCGTAGCCATAGGCGGCATCACTAACCTGTTATGCAATTGAATCTTTCCATTGTTAAATTCCGTCAATAAGCATGACATTTAGGACCTCCTGTTATATATAATATTTTTAAATAAAAAATATTTCCAAGATTATAATCACAAAAATAACTCAGGATTCTTTCTGATTGTGAGTTCATCTTCCAACTCATGTTTATGCCTTAAATAATTTTCATCGTCATAATATTTTGCACTGACAGGACATTTCTTAATACATGCGCCGCATTTGATGCATATGCCTGTTAAAAGAGACACATTCTTATAATCAATTGACCCCATGGGACAGACCTTGGCACAAAGTTTGCAATCTGTGCAGTTACTGTTCGTCCTCGGAGTTACTTTTCGAATATCTACCGGATTCCCTTTTCCGTCTTTCGGTTTATAATAAGACCTGTATGGTCTGTTTCCCTCAACCGACACGGAACTAAACTCGGACAGCCCTGTTATTTTATTAAATATTTGTTTAGCAAAGCTGCCTGCCATATTCAGATCTGTTTCATCAGGCCTGTCTTTTGCCAGCATTTCAGAAAATGAATGCTCTCCGACAAACGCACATGCCGCAATGACTTTAAAACCATTTGAATCAAGTATGTCCCTCAGTTCTATCAAAGCATCGTCATAATTCCTGTTTCCGTACAAAACAACCGCAACGGCAAGTGCACCGCTTGATTTAACGGAATTTATGTAATTCAGCAATACGTTTGGTACCCTGCCCGCATATACCGGAACTCCGAATATAACTATATCATCGGCATTAAAACGTACCATCCGGGACCTCACGCTCAATGGTGTAAAATCAATGTAATTAATATCTTTTGATTCAAAGTTTAAAGATAATTCGGCGGCTATTTTTTTAACCGCTCTTTCAGTTGTTCCTGTGGGACTGAAATACATTGCATTTATATTATAATTCATAAGTACATCTCCCTTCATTCTCCCTTTGTTATATATCAAAGATTCAGGCTGTTATTGACCACATCAAACATTGTCTTAACAGGTGCTGCTTTTTTCGTCCACAGCTCAAACGCCTCAGCTCCCTGATATACTAACATCGCTTCTCCGGTTACGGTTTTGCTGCCTGCTTCTTCCGCATCCCGTATCAGTCTTGTCCTTCTTGGATTATATATTACATCGCAGACTGTCAGGTTTCTGTTAAGCAGACTTTTGTCCAAGGGTGTTTCATCTCTGCCCGGTATCATTCCGACACTGGTACAATTGATTAATACATCCGAATCACCGATTGCTTCTTCCATATCTTTATATACCATCGGAACGGCAGCATTGCATCTCCCTGTTTTAATGCTGATTTCTTCTGCTAAAGAAACCGCACTCTCGTAAGTTCTGTTACATATATATATTTTCCCGGAGTTATTTAAGGCCAATGTCATACTTACGGCTCTTGCAGCACCTCCGCAGCCAAGTATAAATACAGTTTTACCTTCTATTTTTGTTCCTGATTTTTCCTCAAATGATCTCAAAAAACCAGTGCCGTCAGTATTGTATCCCTTCAGCATTCCGTTTTTTACAGCCACCGTATTCACCGCACCTATGAGCCTTGCATATTCATCTGTTTCATCAAGATATTTCATTATTTCTATTTTGTAAGGTTTGGTTATGTTGAAGCCATCAAAATTCATTTTTGATATGCCTCTGACGACAGTCTCAAGGTTTTCAGCCGTAACTTCAATGGGTATGTATATCTTATTCAGCAAACACTCCTTAAATGCCGCATTTTGCATTAAAGCTGAAAGAGACTGGCTTAACGGGTATCCCAGAAGACCTGACAGCTTAGTTTCAATGTTAACTTCCAAAACAGCCTCCATAATAATTTTAATTAATGTATTATAACATATTAGCGCATGTGAATGCATAAAATTTGTATGTTTACTTATATTATTTAAAGTGTTTCATGATGATTCCAAATAAGTATCAGACCTTTTTATTGCAAATACTCTAATTAAATATTATAATTATATAAATATATATTGAAGAGGACTAAAATGACTTTAGATGAAAAGAAAAAGTTTATAGTAAATGTAGCATTTGTTGTAACTGTTTACGCTGTTTTATATTTTATTTTTGTGTATGTGATACACTGGATTATGCCTTTTATCGTTGGTTTTTTGATAGCGCTTGCTTTAAGACCGATTACCAGGCTTGTAAATAAAATAGTGAACAGCACGGGAAAGGGAGTTGCCATATTCGTTGTGACTGCCTTTTATGTTGCGGTGGCGATTATATTGTGGCTCTTAATAACATTTTTAATAACTCAGCTCACAGACCTGGTTAATATAATGCCGGGACTGTATTTCAACAAAATTGAACCGTTGCTGCTTGATTTTAACGACTGGGTTGTTGCAAATACCAAGACGATTTTACCTGAAGCGGCAGACACAATTTCACAGATAATAATTAACGGTATAAGTTATATATCGGATGTTATCAAAAATACATCCATAGCTTTTGTTCAAATCGTAACAAAATTAATTTCAAACTTCCCGTTATATTTAATATCTGTAATATTTACCATAGTTTTATCTGTATTTATAAGTGTTGAATATAACAACATAACCGCTTTTATAAAGCGACAGCTTCCCGAAAACTTTAATTCAACATTTACCGAAGCCAGAATATTTTTGACAGGAACACTCTGGAAAATGATTAAATCATACATGATTATCATGTGCATTACGTTTATTGAATTGCTTACGGGATTGTCAATATTGAGAGTTAATTATGCGCTGCCTATTGCGGCAATTATTGCGGTTCTTGACATAATGCCGATAATAGGAACAGGTGGAATTCTTATTCCATGGGCAGTGGTAGAATTGTTTTTAAAAAATTATCATCTCGGAATCGGCTTATTGATTTTATACGTGGCTGTAACCATAATCCGAAATATAGTCGAACCGAGAATTGTCGGACATCAGATTGGCCTCCATCCTATTATTACAATTACAACAATGTATGCCGGACTCCGTTTGTTTGGATTTTTCGGATTCCTTATTGCCCCTGTAATAGCCATACTTGTTAAACACTTAAATGATACGGGAAAAATTCATTTGTTTAAATAATTTTTATCCGTACAAAGCTTAAATCTCTGACAAAGATGAAATTCCACAGCATTTCAGAACAGCAGCAAAGCAAAATAAAAGCAAGGCTTTCGCCTTGCTCTTTATTTTGTTTTGTTTTATTAGATAATACCTTGTGCCATCATAGCATCTGCAACTTTTTTGAATCCTGCAAGGTTAGCTCCTGCTACCAGGTTGTATCCTAATCCTGCTTCTTCAGCTGCCGCTACAGAGTTCTTATAGATGTTTTTCATGATTTCATGAAGTTTTGCATCAACTTCTTCAAATGACCATGAATATCTCATTGAGTTCTGGCTCATTTCCAATGCTGATGTAGAAACTCCTCCGGCATTAACTGCTTTAGAAGGTGCTACTACCATTCCGCTGTCTTGGATATATTTTAATGCGTCATTTGTTGTAGGCATATTAGCTACTTCTATATAATATTTTGATCCGCTTGCTACGATTTTCTTAGCTTCGTCCATGTTAATTTCATTTTGAGTAGCACATGGCATATAAACATCAGCTTTAACTGACCATGGTTTTTCTCCTGCAACGAATTTAACTCCGAATTTATCAGCATAATCTTGAACTTTATCTCTTCCTGATGCTCTCATTACAAGCATGAAGTCTTCTTTTTCGCCTTTAACTCCGTCTGAATCATAGATATGTCCGTCTGGTCCTGAAATAGCAACTACTGTTCCGCCTAATTGGTTTATTTTCTGAACAACGCCCCATGCAACGTTACCGAAACCTGATATTACGAATGTTTTACCTTTAACTTCTTCTCCGAAATGTCTTAATACTTCTTGTGTATAGTAAACAGCACCGTAACCTGTTGCTTCTGTTCTTGCTAAGCTTCCGCCGTATGGTATTCCTTTACCTGTTAATACGCCGTTTTCAAAAGCTCCTCTTATTCTTCTGTATTGTCCATATAAGTAACCAACTTCTCTTGCTCCAACTCCTATGTCTCCTGCTGGAACGTCAACATCTGGTCCTATGTGTCTGTATAATTCAGTCATGAATGCTTGACAGAATCTCATAACTTCACCATCTGATTTTCCTCTTGGGTCAAAATCAGAACCACCTTTAGCTCCACCTATTGGAAGACCTGACAGTGAGTCTTTAAATGTCTGTTCAAATGCTAAAAATTTCATAATTCCTGAATATACTGTAGGATGGAATCTTAATCCACCTTTGAAAGGTCCTATAGCTCCGTTAAATTGTACTCTGTATCCTCTATTAACCTGAACATTACCTTTGTCATCTACCCAAGATACTTTGAATGATATGCATCTTTCCGGTTCAACTAATCTTTCCAGCAATCCGGCTTTTTCATATTCCGGATGTTTGTTGATCATTGGTTCAATACTATATAATACTTCTTCTACAGTCTGAATGAATTCCGGTTCGTTAGCATCTCTTTTTCTAACTTGGTCAATTACTCTTTCAATATATGCATTCATATTGTAAAACCTCCATGAAATTTAAATGTGCTTTCCTTCTTCATTATATCAAATAGTATTCACAATACAACAAATTTAATATTAACTCTTTGTAATTTTAACTTTTTAGGGTGACAAGCCTTAATTATTTGATGCGTTTTTAAATTAGCAATTAATTACTTTAATTGACAATTAATATTATATTAATTACTTGTAATAAATGCGTGCTGTGCGCATCAGCACATGCCAACTTTTGCAGTTTGTCTCCTCTATTTTATTTATAACTGCCGCTTATATAAATAATAGTATGACATAAATCGGAAAAATGACGCATATTTGTTTTTTTGTAGCAAGTCACACAAATATACCGTCAAATTCACATATATCAATTCCCTTTGATCGCTATGTCCTGATTTTGTTGCAGCTGAATTCCCATCAAATTATATGTCGTTGACACCCATGAGATTTTTTCAAGTCATATTGGCATTTGTGTAGTTGACATGCCATCACTTGACATTGCTGCCACTTGGACAAATGTGTCTAAGTATACAAAAAACAGAGATGTGTAATCTCTGCTTAATCGCTTTTTTATTTTATTGATTATTCTCTATCCATTTTTTTTGCTTCTTCGTTCATTCTATTGTAATAATAAGTCAAAGAAAACAGACTTTCGTTTAAATGAACGTTCTCAACATGAACATAATCAGGCATTTTTAAATCTTTAGGAGCAAAGTTCCAAATAGCTCTGATTCCGCACTGAACAACTTGTTCAGCAACTTGTTGGCTGACATTTTTTGGTGTGCATATTACTGTGATGTCTATTTTTTCTTCCTTCAAAAAGCTTTCTATATCGTCAACATCTTTAATTAAAGCATTTCTGATAGACAAACCTATTAGTTTAGGATTTTTATCAAATAAGGCAACAACTTCGTAATCAGCTTCGTAAAAACCTGTGTAGTTTGCGATTGCCTGACCTATATTACCTGCACCGACAATAATTATTTTGTATTTCTTGTCCAAACCAAGTATTTTTGCAATTTCATTCCTTAAATTCTCTACATCATAGCCAAAGCCCTGTTGTCCAAAGCCTCCAAAGTTATTTAAATCCTGACGGATTTGAGATGCCGAAAAACCTGTCATTTCACTTAATTCTCTCGACGAGGTTTTATTGATTCCGGTCTTTGTTAACTCCCCAAGATATCTGTAATATTTTGGCAGTCTTCTAATAACTGCAGGGGAAATTCTATCGTGTTTATCCATAATGCGCCTCCTGCATTTATTTTAACAATCTTTACGCAACATTGCAACTACTTTTTTGAAAAAATAAACTTTTTTTCACAAAAATATTAAGAATTTTTCATTATAACACTCTCAATTATATTTGCAGCCTCTTCGCATGCGTCACAACATTTTTCCAGTCTGTGGAATGCCGTCGTCCACGTCATGATTTCTATTGGATTGGTAGATGTCATATGCAGCTTCCTCACCGCTTCGGTGTAAAGATGATCTCCATCTTCCTCTAATTTATTGATGAGAACTATTTTATCGTGTATATTTTTTGATTTGCGGAAATTCTTGAATTCTTCAAAAGCAACCTTTAATTCTTCACAGCTCTTAAGGATTAATTTTGAAAATCTCAATGCATCATTTCTTATTTCCTTTACATTGTACATATACATATGAAGCAGCACATCTTCAATTGTGTCTGTTATATCGTCTATTTCATGCACAAGTACCACAATGTCTTCTCTCTCAATAGGTGTGATAAACTCTTTTGCAAGCCTTCTAATGATGTCATGTGCCTCAATATCGGCTGAATGCTCTATTTCATGCATTTCCTTCATTTTTTCTTCCAATAAATCAGCGCTAAAATTAATAAGTATTTCATCAAGCATTTTTGCTGCATCACAGCAATATTCAGAAAGCCTTACAAAGCCGTCAAAGTAATCAAACTCATTTTTACGTACCATATTCCACCTCTATAGTTTAAAATAATATCATAAATAGTTTAGCCATTAAATAGCCGATTAATCCACATCCCGGGAATGTCAGAACCCACGTCCACACCATTTCGCTTACAAGTCCCCAGTTCACTGAAGATAATCTTTTGGCAGCTCCCACTCCCATGATGGCCGTAGTCTTTGTATGGGTTGTGCTTACCGGAACTCCCGAAAGTGATGAAATCAATAAGCATGTGGTAGCAGCCATATCAGCAGAAAATCCCTGATATTTTTCAAGCTTGCACATATCCATGCCGACTGATTTTATTATTTTATATCCCCCTATTGATGTTCCCAACCCCATTATCAAAGAACAAATAATCATCATCCATACAGGAATCTGGAAGTTTGTTACATCTGCCTGTCCATTGGCAAGATATATTCCAAGCATAAATACCCCCATAAACTTCTGTCCGTCCTGAGCCCCATGCATAAATGCCATTGCTGCTCCGCTGGCGACCTGCGCTCCCTGAAAGAAAGTATTTGTTTTTTTTCGGTTAAATCTCCTGAAGATACATTCTGTTAATTTTACAACAATCCACCCCATTGCAAAGCCAAAAAAAGTAGAAAAAATCAAACCATATAATACCTTTACCCATTCACTGCCGTTTATGCCCGCCAATCCATTGTGCAGAGCGATCGCGGCACCTGAAATTCCTGCAATTAATGCGTGGCTTTCGCTTGTAGGTATACCAAACCACCAGGCGGCTGTTGCCCATGTTACAATTGCGAACAATGCTGCACACAATGCAACTAAAGCATCATTAGGATTTCCTCCGAAATCTACCATCTTATAAATTGTCTGCGCTACATTTGCATTTATCATTGTCATTATAAACACGCCGAAAAAGTTAAAAACCGCAGCCATTAAAATAGCTGATCTTGCTGATATTGAACGTGTGGAAACACATGTTGCAATAGCATTTGGGGCATCAGTCCACCCGTTAACCAAAATTACACCCAATGTTAATAATGTTGTAATCAGCAACATGGGATTGGTAGTAACTTGCAAATAAAAATCTGAAAATGTTACAGACATATAATTCTCTTCTCCATTCCTTCACGTAATTTGTATACTTTCTTTTCTGTCCTTTACATGAATATCGTATAAATTTTACAAACAATTTAAATATACCACAACTGCAATAAGATTTCCACTTATTTTTATTTACTGTTGCTTCCAAATATTTATATAACAGCTGCTTTCAATATTAAATAGTAACTCTTTACCGACATTTTGAATATTATAGTAAATGATACTCAGAGGGAGGTATTTATGAAAAAATTTATTTCATTACTTATGGTTGTTCTGCTTGTAACATCGCTGTTCCTTGCAGGTTGTCAGCAACAGGAAACACAAATGAAAAAAATAAGATTGATTGAAGTTACACATTCAATATTCTATGCACCCCAGTATGTAGCCATTGAAAAAGGATTTTTTAAGGAACAGGGTTTAGACATTGAACTAACCAACGGAGGTGGTGCAGATAAATGTATGGCTGCCTTAGTAAGCGGCGAAGCTGATGTAGCTTTCATGGGGCCGGAAGCCAGCGTATACGTATACCTTCAGGGAAGAGATGACCATGCTGTTAACTTCGCACAGCTCACACAAAGAGACGGCTCTTTCATAGTCGGAAGAGAAAAGGACGATAATTTCACGATCGACAAGCTGAAAGGCAGGACAATTCTGGGAGGACGCAAGGGAGGAGTTCCTTTGATGGCATTGGAATATGTCATAAAACAAAACGGGTTAACCCCGGGCGTGGATGTTGACGTAAGGACAGACGTGCAGTTTGATATGATGGCAGGCGCCTTTGCCTCGGGCGAAGCAGATTACACCACACTTTTTGAACCTTTGGCTTCCACATTCGAACTTCAGGGCAACGGTTATGTGCTTGAATCGGTCGGAGCCCTTGCCGGCTATATCCCATATACCTGCTACAGTTCATTGGGAAGCTACATTGAGAAAAATCCCGATACGATTCAGAAATTCTCAAATGCTCTGTATAAAGGAATGGTATGGGTTGATGAACATTCAGCTCAGGAGGTTGCTGAGGTAATACTTCCACAGTTTGCAGATTCTGATGTGAATTTTATCGCAAAAATTGTTCAGACATATAAGGACTTAAATACCTGGAATCCCGATCTTGTATTAGGTGAAGAAGGCTACAACAGGTTAATTGACATAATGAAAACAGCAGGCGAAATTGAAGAAGGCGCTCCCTATAATGAAATACAAACACCAAACTTTGCTCTAAAAGCCAAAGAAAGTTACAAAAAATAATTAAAAATGTCATCGCATAAGCGGCTGACGCCGCTTATGCAATGACATTCATATTTTATATTAATACTTAATACTGATTAAATACAGGTCTCACACTATCATCCTCAAAATGTAAGCCAGCCTCTTCAAAAGATAATCCCTCAATATTGTATTCTACATCTCCGATATCAAATTGTTTGAGACATAAAACAACAATCGCATCCATTTTATCAAAATCTTCTTCTGAAAGATTAACCGCTTCAACACCTAAATTTACAACCGCAGTGTCCCCTTTAACTTCAACTCCCCTTAAATTCATTCCTACAGGAATATTGTTGCTGAGCTCCGTGTCTGACGGAGGTCCGTTAAATAATTTTTCCACAACAGTAACCGCAGGATTGTTGACCTTGTCGGAAGAAAATGTTATAGGAACGTAATGGCCTGCGACTTCCGTATCAGGAGCTTATTAATAAACCGTGTAGTTAACTCCGTCCGCAGAGCCGTACAAATTGATATTTTTTCTTTCAAAAGCTGTATTTATTGTATATCCTTTTGACAGCGCCCCCAATGCCTGACCTTCCACCTGCATTTCAACCTTGTCTATTGTAGGAAACTCTGTCAATGTGTATGTAATTGCCGAAATCATGTTTTCTTCCTGCTCATATGAGGATGTGTTCAGTATATTTTTGCTGAAATCAACTCTGCAAAGGCCGTCCTTGATTGACATGCCTCTTATCTCGGTACCTTCCGGCAATACACCGTGAAGCCCTGACTGTGCAATTCTTTTTTCAGCTTCACTTCCCACAACCATACTTCTAAGCGTTGCTTTCGCAATTCCTTCCTCCCACGGTATCTTTGTATTTACAGGAACCACAAATCCCTTCTCATCTTCATAATAAGCCAGTATGTCAGTCATTTTTGCTTCCTCCGGACTTACCGTTACAGTTTCAATCACCGGTTCTTCCGCAACCTCCTCACCGATTGAATCCTCAACAATTTCAAAACCTGACAGATCCTTTAAATCTGCTATATCCGGATTATTCTCTTCCTTCAGACCAACCATCATATCTAAAGTGCTGCATCCTGTAATACTTGCCGCCAGGCAAATAACCAATATCAGAGATATAATCTTATTATAAGCCAATTTTCAAACCCTCCTCACGTCTTTATATATATTATTATATTTGGCATGTACCGAAGTCATGACTTGAATTAATTAAATAAAAATAAAAATAATAAATAAAATAAACGGTTATAGCTACTAAATTAGTTATAACCGTTTAAATTTTTAACTTATAAATTTTTGCCCCAGATTTGTCTAAGGTTGCTCTGACTTATATAAAAAAACGCAGGACTGCTCCTGCGATATTATTTATTTTTAAAAACCATCTCACCATTTATATATGTTTCTGCTACACTAATTTCATCGATTTCATGCGGATTAGTTTCAAATATGTTCCTGTCGAGCACAATGAAATCCGCATCATGCCCTTCAATCAGCCTGCCTGTATTAGGAATGCCCAATATGCCTTGTGCTTCAGAAGTATACATCCTGACTGCTGTTTCCACATCCAGCTTCTGACTTTGGCCCGTATCCGTTCCGTCATATCCTTTTCTTGTAACCGCTGATTTGATGGCAACCCATGGATTGGACGGATCCGCCCACGCTGTTGCCGGTGCGTCCGATGAAAAACACAGCTTTATTCCTTCATTCAATATATCCTTGTACGGATATACGGTCTTTGTTCTTTCCGCTCCAAGATTTTTAATATAGCTCTCGATTTCCGCATACATGAATATAGGCTGCGATACAAATGCAATACCTATCTTTGCGGCAAGTTCCAAGGATTTTTTTGAAGGCATCGCCGCGTGTTCGATCCTTATTGAAGGCATGCCGTTCAGCCATCCTTTTTTATTGCTGAATGTATTTACAACAAGGTCAATCGCCTGTTCACCCATGGCATGCACTATCAGCTGCAGGTTATTTTCTTTTGCGAACCTGCCTGCTGCCAATAATTCTTCTTCGGTCACCGTAGAAAGTCCATGATTTGCTTCATCATTGTAATATCCCGGATTAACCCATGCGGTTTTCCCCGATATAGTTCCATCCGCCAGAACTTTTACTCCTCCGATAAACACAGGACTATTCCTGTCGGCACTTTCCTTGTTGAACTCATTTACTGATTTTAAATCATCCCACATGTAGTAAAGTGCAACTTTCTGCTTTAAACCGCAGCCCCTTGCCGCCGAGTACACCTCCATACAATCAGGCGTGCCTGTAGTACCGAATGCTTCCGATATTACCGTTATACCTTGAGATAAAAGCTTTTCACCCACTTTCGCAAGCAGCATTGCTGTATCTTCTTTGGTTTTTTCAGGCAGAATATTCTGAATTAAATATCTTGCCGTTTCTTTCAGAATACCGATTGGTTCTCCGTCTTCGTCCCTGTCTATAAATCCTCCGGAAGGAGTTGGTGTGTTTCCGTCAATTCCCGCCAGCTTTAAGGCTGCACTGTTTACGGATAAAATGTGGCAGCACGTTCGAGTCAGCACTACCGGTGCATCTGTCACAGCTTCATCCAAATCATGGCGGTTCGGAGTTCTTCCCTCAGCTAATTTTTCTTCGTCAAAACCCCAGCCCTCGATCCATTTGCCCGGTCCCTGCAGCTCACGCTTCTTGCGTATTTCTTTCTTAATATCTTCAATCGAATTAACCACCGGAGGTGTGCACGCCGTCCGGTTGATTGCATCCGCCAAAAGCAGCGGATGCATGTGTGCATCGATAAATCCCGGAAGCACTGTTCTTCCTTTTAAATCAACCACATCTCTGCATTTATTGACCTCTTTTTCATCACCTATCCAGAAAATCTTACCGTTTTTTACAATCATCGCATCGGCATACGGATGCTTCTCATCGGATGTGAAAATCCTGCCGTTTAAAAAAACAGTCTCGTCATTCATCGTAACCTCCTTATTAATTCTTATATATTAACTATGCAATCAGCATTCAATTACAGTGCCGCTTTTTCCTGCCAAAGCATCTGAAACTTTGTACAAAGAAGTTATTATCGCTTTCCTCCTTGGTGATGATTTTGCAAAATTGACAGAAGCAATCACTTTTGGAAGCATGCTGCCGGGTGCAAAATGACCTTCTTCCATATATTTAACCGCCTCT
Source organism: Clostridiales bacterium (assembly GCA_003457065.1). Taxonomy (GTDB): domain Bacteria; phylum Bacillota; class Clostridia; order Tissierellales; family Sedimentibacteraceae; genus Sedimentibacter. Next base: position 16,443 of record DMJQ01000022.1, on the reverse strand, counting down.
TCTACTGTTAAATGCGACAAATCTTTTTGATTTGGTTTTTTATAGTTTATTGAAACCTTATCAACCTCTGTAAGTATCATGAGTATATCGGCGTGCACGTCTTCAGCCAGCCTTTCGGCTGCCAGATCCTTATCTATAACTGCCGCCACTCCTTCTAATGAACCGTCTTCCTTTTCAATTACGGGAATTCCTCCACCGCCGCATGCTATAGAAACAGTATTACCCCACAATTTTTTAACGGTATCTATTTCGACTATCCTTATGGGCATCGGTGACGGCACCACCCTTCGGTAACCCCTTCCGGCATCTTCTTTAATCGTATAGCCTTTTTCCTCAACAAGATTTTCTGCTTCTTCTTCAGTATAAAATGGTCCTATCGGCTTTGTAGGATTTTGAAAAGCCTTATCATTTTTATCGACAACAACCTGTGTTACTAAACTCACAACAGGCATTGTCTTGTTCCTTTTAGCCAGTGCATGTTTTAATCCCTGCTGTATATGATATCCTATGTACCCTTGGCTCATGGCACCGCATACGTCAAAGGGCATTGCAGGTGTCACATTGTTGGCAGCTTCGGACGCCAGCAGTATCCTTCCGACCTGCGGTCCATTCCCGTGCACGATAGCTGTTTCATAGCCTGAACAGATGATATCCACTATATATTCACATGTCTTTTCTACTACTTTCAGCTGTGACTCAGCAGTCGAAAGCAGATTTTTATCTTCTAATGCGTTTCCGCCAAGTGCAATAACTACTCTTTTTGGTCTCATTTCACTCTCCGTTATATAATGTTAACATAATCCTGATACTACTTTATCATCAGTATTCCTGCCATTAGGCCTCTTTTCCCGCCCTGTCCTCTGTGGGAGAAGAACATGTCGTTGTGGCATTTTGTACACAATCCTGATATTTCAATATTTTCTTCTCTTATTCCTTCTTTCATCAATAAATATTTGTTGATTTGCCACAAATTAAAATGATATTTTGGTCCCTTGATTTCCATGTAATTTTTAAAACCTTCATCTTCCGCAAGGAACAGTTTTGCAACATCACCGTCTACCTCAAAGCAGCACTGACCCAATGACGGACCTATGACTGTTATAATGTCTTCGGGATTCGAGTTGAAGTCTTTCACAAAGGCTCGTACCATGATTCCGGAAATATTCTGCAGTGTGCCTCTCCAGCCCGCATGAGCAAGGCCTATCACTTTTTTGTACGGATCATAAAAAAAAATGGGTGTGCAGTCTGCATGAAAGGACATCAGTGCTACATTTTTTCTATCCGTATATATTCCGTCCACTTCTTTGAATGCCGAATTGGAAAAAATTCTTCCTTTGTGCTCTTCGGAAACATATTTTATGTTGTTGGTATGTGTCTGGCTCGTCCCAACAATGTCAGCAACATCAATGCCGACTTTTTCTGCCATTATTTCAATGTTTCTTTTTACATTCTCGGCGATGTCCCCTGTTTTAAATCCTATGTTCATGGATTCAAATGACCCTTGGCTGACTCCTCCCTTTCTTGTGGTAAAACAGTTCAGCAGATTGTCATATTTATCAAACAAAGGAAACGTTATATATTCAAAGTCTTGTTTTTCATTTAATTTATACATGCGAACTCCTTATTTATATTATCGTTAGCGAGAAAGTACATAAACTTTCCCGTACATTAACTTAGATTTATTTCATTAATGGAATGAGAAAACAATTACACTTCCATGCCTTTTATTATAACATACGGGAATTTTTTTGTATACGGATAAGTATTTTGTATATTTTAGTCCGATATTATGATAGAATGTGTATATATTATTTATCATGCTTTTAATAAATTCATACATGACAGATAAGGAGGAACCATGATTATTGCACCTGTTTTTGACAAGGACAGCAGCAAGGCTTTATACATTCAATTGTACGAATATATAAAATCCGAAATAACATCCGGTCTGCTCAAACCAGATTCCAAACTTCCTTCCATTAGGGAAGCTTCATCTTCACTTAATTTAAGCAAGACAACGATCGAAAATGCCTACAGCCAGCTGGTGGCGGAAGGATATATCGAAAATTACCCCAAGAGAGGTTACTTCGTCTGCGACCTGAGCGATTATAATTTTGAAATAAATTCGGAGCCGCACAAAAATATTATAAGCGCACCGAAAGAACCTGAATACATAAACGACGGCGTTGACAGAGACAGCTTTGACGTTTCCACATGGAAAAGAATATTTAACAAGGTAATATCCGATGATGACACAAATATTTTTACCGGCGGCTCCATTCAGGGAGAAAAAATATTANNTTCAATACTTGCTTGGAATTTTAATAGGAACAGTTAAGGGTGATTACGATACGGTGGCAGTAGAAAAGCCCGGTTTTAATAAAGCAGAATATATTTTTGAAGACTATATGTTCAATGTGAGGCACATAGCAATTACAGACAACGGCTTTCCGGTCGAGGATCTTCTGAAAAGCGATGCAGGGCTGATTTATATAAGTCCCTCGCACCAATATCCCCTTGGCTCAATAATGCCAGTAAACAAACGAATGGAGCTGTTGGAGTGGGCTTACAAAAATAACGGACTCATAATCGAGGATGATTATGATGCAATGATACGATACGGCGGCATGCCCATTCCGTGTTTACAGGGTCTTGATAAAAATGACTGTGTTGTTTATCTTGGGTCATATTCCAAAATGCTTCTGCCGTCACTTAGAATAAGCTTCATGGTAATACCCAAAAAGCTTTTATCAAAATACAATTCAGTCAAAGCGAAATATACACAGTCAACTTCGAAAATTGACCAGCTTGTGCTTGCAAATTTTATGAAGGAAGGCTATATGCAAAAACATCTTCGTAAAATCAAAAGGATATATAAAAAGAAAAACACAATGCTTGTAAACAGTTTAAAAAGCACACACGGCGATAACCTGGAAGTAATAAATTCAGATTCCGGACTTCACATAGTATGTGAAGCAAAAACCGGAAAAAACAGGGATCAGCTGACAGAAGACGCAAAAAATTCTCATATTCTTTTAAATATAGTAAGCATCAAAAACAATAAAATTATTTTTTCTTTAAACTACAGCGGAATAAACATTGATGCAATTCAAGATTTCACCGTCCTATTGGGTAATGTATTATTCGAATGAAAAAGGCTCCGTCGGGAGCCCTATTTATTCCTGAACAAATCCTTGTACAACTCACCTACAAGCATGGGGATGAACGCAAATGTTATAACTACTTCCCAATCGCGCAGTGTCAGCGGCATTACATCAAATATCCCATTTAATACCGGAATATACAAAACTATTGCTGTAAGCACAAATGACGTAAAAACTGCCTGTACCATTCTCATATTTGAAAACAACCCTATTTTAAACAACGTACACGTCTGCGACCTCGAAGAAAATGCTCTCAGCAGCTCTGATACGATCAATGTTGTGAACACCACAGACCTGGCGTGAACCAAACCTCTTCCTACTCCGTACATCTTCATTGCCCAGTAGTAGGAAAGAAGTGATGCAATTGAAATCGCAATTGCCTGAAACACAATTCCGGTCATCATGCTTCTGTCCAATATAGGTTCTTTGGTATCTCTCGGCGGTTGGTTCATTATTCCCGGTTCCGCATTTTCAACTCCAAGAGCCATGGCAGGAAAACTATCCGTAACAAGGTTCAGCCACAAAAGCTGAATAGGCACAAGCGGAACTTCCCAGCCTATTATTATGCTTATGAAAACAAGAAGAATTTCACCTATGTTGCAGCTTAGCAGGAAAAAAACAAATTTCTTGATGTTGCTGAATATGATGCGCCCTTCTTCCACAGCATTTACTATGGTCGCAAAATTATCGTCGGTCAATATTACTTCTGCGGTATTCTTCGCCACATCT
>DMJQ01000022.1:0-12516 GCA_003457065.1 Clostridiales bacterium | reverse complement strand
AAATAATTGTCAAGCTCCTCGCCCATCAAAGCCTGTGATTCTGATTCAACCATTCCCAAATCCCTTGCTATTGCATATGCGGTTTCCTTGTAGTCGCCGGTTATCATTATGGTTTCTATACCCGCTTCTTTGCAAAGCTTTATTGATTCTTTCACTTCAGGCCTTGCCGGGTCAATCATTCCCACCAGCCCTACAAATATCATATTATTTTCGGCCGAATCAAAATCAGGATGTTCCGGAACCTCATTCCATTGTTTATATGCCATTGCCAGCACTCGTAATGCCGAGCGTGCAAATTTTGTATTTACGGAAAGCACCTTTTCTTTTAAATCTTTGCTGAAGTCGACAATTTTGCCGTTTAATGCAATTTTCGAGCATCTTCCTATGATAATATCCGGAGCTCCTTTGGTAAATGAAACAATCCTACCGCTCATGTAATTTGAATGAAAGGTTGTCATCATTTTTCTGGCAGAATCAAACGGAAGTTCCTTTACTCTCGGATAGATCATGTTCATATGCTCGGCTGTTTGTCCCAATTTTCCGGCAAATGTAATGATTGCTCCTTCGGTAGGGTCCCCTGCGATTTTATATGTACCTGATGAATTGTCAAGTCTTGCATCATTGGCAAGCGAACCTATGGAAACCAGATCTCTTAAGTCCGGAAGAGAGCCGATGCTTATCCTCCTGCCATCAAGTTTCACATTACCAACAGGATCATACCCTATTCCTTCCACATCCAGTATCTTATCATCGACAAATGCTTTTACAACTGTCATTTCATTTTGTGTCAGAGTTCCTGTTTTGTCGGAGCATATAACTGATGTTGCCCCCAGCGTTTCAACAGCCAAAAGTTTTTTTACTATGGCATTTTTTCCTGCCATCCTGTTCATTCCTATTGACAAAACTATCGTTACAATAGCAGGAAGGCCTTCCGGTATTGCGGCAACCGCCAGGCTTATGGACGTCAAAAGCATTTCAAGCACTTGTCTGCCCTGAATAAGCCCCACCAAAAATACTATGCAGCATATTCCGATCGTCAGTGTACCGAGAACCTTTCCCAACTGGTTCAGCTTAACCTGCAGAGGTGTTTCTTCATCATCGTAGGACTGTATCTTGGTAGCTATGTTTCCTATCTCAGTGTTGTGCCCTGTTCCGGTCACCACGCCCCTGCCTCTGCCATATGTGACAATCGTGCTGGAAAAGGCCATGTTATGCCTGTCCCCTATTCCAACGACACCGACTATCTGTGCCTTGGCATCCTTTTCTACGGGAACTGATTCTCCTGTCAGCGAGGCTTCTTCAATCTTCATGTTTGAACTTTCTAAAAGTCTCACATCTGCAGGAACTATATCTCCCGACTCCAATACAACCACATCTCCCGGCACAATCTCGGCGGCAGGAATTATTTCCTGTCTGCCTTCTCTTATTACCTTTGCATTGGGAGCACTCAGCTTTTGCAATGCTTCAACCGATTTCTCCGCCTTGCCTTCCTGGTAGATTCCAAGCACTGCGTTGACAACCACAATTGCAAGAATTACAAAAGAATCTTCTTTTTCACCTACAAATGCCGAAATTCCGGCTGCAATCAGCAGGATGATGATTAAAAAATCCGCAAATTGAGCAGCCAGCTTTGAAATGAAACTTTTTCCCGCTTGTTCCTCCAGTTCATTTCTTCCGTACCCTTCCAGCCTTTTTGCCGCTTCACCGCTACTTAACCCATGAATTAAATCGGTTTTGAGTTCATTTAATACTTCTTTTTTACCTTTGTTATACCATTCCAAATTATCTTCCCCCTATAATAATCTGATGTTGAAAAATTTCTTCAGCAACGTTAATAGTATAATATATTAGGTTTTTTTCTATTTATTACTTAATATTTGTCCCATTCTGACTCCCATGAGCGAAGCCATCATCAGTCCTCTTGTCCAGCCGCTTGAATCTCCAAGGCAATATAAATTCTTTATGCTTGTCTCGAATTCGTCGCTTATGTCCACCTTGTTGCTGTAGAATTTAACCTCAGGCCCGTAAAGCAGAGTTTCCGTTGCAGCAAAACCGGGCACTACCGTGTTCAGCGATTCTATAAAATTTAAAATATTTGTCATCGTCCTGTAAGGAATAGCCGATGTAATATCTCCAGCAACAGCATCAGGCAGCGTGGGAACCACGTTTGATCTCGACAGTTCATTCTCCCATGTTCTTTTTCCGTCAAGTATGTCTCCGTATCTTTGAACTAAAATCCTTCCGCCTCCAAGCATGTTCAGAAGCTCGGCAACCTTTGCTCCGTACTTGATCGGCTCATTGAACGGATGGCTNNCAACTCTTACGCCTATATCAACCGTTCCTGCCCTGTGGTTTATGTTATGCTCCACACACAGTGACTTTAACCAGTCGGCACCCTTTCTGCCTGCTGATATAACCACATTGTCCGCATAAAATTTTTCGTCCGAAGATTGCTTTAACGAATCAGTTACGGAAACTCCTTTGATAATGCCGTCTTCCACAATAATATCGGTTGTATGCATGCCGAATTTTATTTCAACGCCGCTGTCAATCAGATGATTTTCGATTTTCTGATAAATCTCCTGAGCTTTTTCCGTACCCAGATGCCTTATAGGGCAGTCGACGAGCTTGAGGCCTGCTTCTATTGCCTTTCTTCTCACTTCTTTTATTTCTTCTTTGCTGTCAACACCTTCAACCCTTGTGTCAGCTCCAAACTGCAGATATATTTTATCTGTGTAGTCAATCAGCTCATGAGTATAATCATATCCTATAAGCTCAGGCAGGTCCCCACCAACCTCGGGACTTAAAGAAAGCTTGCCGTCGGAAAAAGCTCCCGCGCCTGAAAAACCTGTGGTAATGTTGCAGTAAGGCTGACAGTTAACACATTTTTTAGTTTTGTTCTTAGGGCAGTTCCTTTTTTCAATTGCCCTTCCCTGCTCAATCAGCAATATTTTTTTATCAGGACTTTTTCTGTTAAGTTCAAAAGCAGTGAATATTCCTGATGGTCCTGCTCCCACAATTATTAAATCGTATTTCATCTTTACTCCTCTTATATCTGAATTTTTTCTGTAAACTAATTTTAGTATACGTTTATCATTCAATCAAAACCGTCTCGTTTTCGTTTAAGCCGGAAATCACTTCGGCATATTTGTCATTTTTAATGCCTGTAGTAATTTCCCTTTCGGTTTCATTGCCGTTTTCTNNTTCTTTTTGGTTTTTTTCATATACGGCATCTCTTTCCACAAGCATCACACCGTTTTTTTCCTCAAGGATTATAACCACGTCAGTCTCCGCGCCGATTTTCATCTTCATTTCTTTATCCAGGTCTGCTTCGATTCTCACTCGTTTTTGTTCAACACCAAGTTCCGAAACAGTTGCTTCTGCCTTAGGATAGATTCTGTTAATTTTCAGTTCCCTGGTTCCATCACCTGTATTTATTATAAACGGCATTCCGCTGACGGTCTTCACAGCATCTTCAGCCAAAACTTCGACATAAATTCCAAGGCTGTTATCATCCTGGATTTCAACGACAGGAACTCCCGGCTTTGTCATGCCTCCCTGATGAACATTCAGTTCGGTAATAATTCCGTCGAATTCCGCCTTAATAGATGCCTGCTCTATATTCTGTTCAAGTATCCTTATCTGAACCATTATTTCTTCAATCTGGGCTTCATATTGTTTCTTTACATTTGCTGAAACACCCTTCATCAGTAAATCATAGTTGTTTTTCGCTTCCTGAAGCTGGTTTTCCAAAACGGTTACATTGTTTTCAGCTTCATTGTATTCAACCTCGCTAACTGCATTGTTCTCATACAGTGATTTTATTTTTTCATAATTGCTACGTGCAAGGCTTAAATTGTTTTCTAAGGTGCTTATATTGAGCTTCTTATTTGAAATTTCCTGAAAGTCGGCTCCCTTAACCGTCTCGTTGTATGTAGCGGTTATGGCTTCTATCTGTTTGTTTGCCCTTTCTATTTCCAAGTCATAATTATTTTCATACGTCAGGATTATATCACCTTTTTTAACCTTATCACCCACAGAAACATTCAAAACCTTGACTCTCTGGCTCATGTCCGAATAAAATGTGTTGACTCTTTTGGAAAAGACGGTGCCCGTTTCTTCTAATGTATCTTGTATCGTTCCTAACTTTACCTTTGAAGTCTTCCCTTCATATGAATTTTGTCCGCCTAAAAGTACCGAGGATGCAACAATAAATACAAAGACTAATAATATTGAAAATATTACATACTTCTTTTTTAATTTTATTTTCATTTTGCCCTCCAAAATTTAACCTATGATATTCTGTTTTTAAGTGCCTGCATAAAATCAAGCTTGTGGATTTTAGCGTATGTCATCATCTGTGCCAGCATTATGAACACTATGGTCATAACAATTGAAACAAATATGCCGTATGAGCTCACAGGTTCATTCATTGTATAAACATCTGTGGTGAATGAGCTTCCGAGATAATCAACCAGCCGCAGCCCGACAGGTATGCCTGCTATTACTCCTATCACAGTCATTATCATATTTTCTCTCACCAGCATGTTAAAAATTTCTTTTTTAGAAAATCCCATAACTCTCAGTGATGAAAACTCCAGTGTCCTTTCGTTGATGCTCATGAGAGTCATACTGTACACTATTACAAATCCTAATAACCCTGAAAATATCACCATAAATCCCATAGACATCGCTGTCACCGCTGTAAATTCTTCAAATGCTTTCTTCATATCGGACTGAGACTGTATAGTGATGTTTTTCATATCATCAAGTTTATTTGGAATATCTTCGTCCGAATTTATATATACACCGTTGATAATGCCCTTGTTCAGAAATTTCTTTCTTAAATAATCTATATCCATGTATCCGTTAATGCCGAGGGACTGATTGACAATTCCCTTAACCGATGCATAAGCTTTATCATCAGATACAAAACTTTTCAGCAGTACCTCGTCCCCAACACCTACATTGAGGGAATCTGCCAGATTTGATGATATGAGAATTCCATCGGAAGGAACCTGAATCCTGTTGCCGTTCATGTCCTTGAAGCCGTAAAATACGGTCTTTTCCTCCAAGCCTATAACATTTACAATTTTAGATGCTCTCCCGTTTTCTATTTCAAAAGGCATTTCTATTCTGCCTTCCATTTCTTTTATGTCAGCCGCTTCGGTAAATTCATTCAGCACACTCCTGTCTTTAAACCCGTCAAAGCTTACATTGTACTGAACCTTGACAAATTCTCCGTAATGCCTGTTAAACATAATATCTACAATGTCAATCATCCATGTTGTCATGATCATCATACCGCAGGTAATTGCAACAGCAGCTCCTATAAAAACAAACTTCCGCTTTTCCCTGAATATGTTTCTGACCACAACTTTCCATGAAAAAGGAACATGATCCCATATAAATTTAATATTTTCAATAAAAATTCTTTTTCCTTTTTTAGGTGCCTCCGGTTTCATTGATTCTGCGGGATTTATTCTGATGATGCCCCTGACACCCAAAAATCCTGATATAATGCAGAACAATAACGATAACACCACGGAAATAAGTATTCTATAATAATAAACCTTAACTGTCAATGACGGAATATTAAAAAATACAAGGTAGTAATTAGTCATGGCTCCGGAGAGCGCAGTTCCGACAACTGATCCCAAAAAACCTCCGATAATGCCCACCGAAGCAGCATACTTCAAATAGTGAACAACTACCTCTCCGTTTGTAAAACCCATTGCCTTCAGCACACCTATGGATGTTCTGTCTTTTTTTACTATCCTCGACAGCATTGTCGCAAGCATTATGCCCGCAAAAACCAAGAATACAACAGGCACTGACTTTGACATCATTTCAAGTCCCGAAATTTCCTGGCTCAACATGCTGTTGCTCAGTTGATCCTGCTTTTTTATAATCCTCGAAACACCGTACCCATCCAGAGTGTCTTCCAGATAATCGGCTGTTTTATCTATGTTCTCATCATTATTGACTTTTATCAGAATTTCATTGAAATCACCGCGCCGGCTGTAAATTCTTCTCAGATAGTCTTCTTCAAGATATACCACGCCGAAGTTTTCAGGATCCGGAAGCAGCATCTGTTCATTTTCCATCATGTATACGTATTCTGAACTTGAGGCAATTCCCGAGACCTTGAAATCATACTGCCTGCCGTTTATTTTAATCTTAACTTTATCGCCCACGCTTATATTTCTTGCGGCTGCAAACTGTTCGATTAGAATTATATCATTTTCAGTCAGAGTTCTTTTTCCGGATTTCATAAACAGCTTGTTGATTTTATTCTCATTTTTATCAACAGAAACCACCCTTACGTCCACATCTTCATCCTCATTGTCAGTTATAAAGGATGTATCGAACACTATTCTTCCCTCGGCATCCTTGATGTCACCTGTTCCCGCTAATCTGCTCTCCGTTTTTTCAGGTATCCCGGAACCTTTAACTGCAATATCCGCAAAGTTTGTTTCTACGTAGTAATCGTCAACTGCATCTTTAAGATTTTTAGCCGAATTGCTTACGGCCGTGAAAACAAAAATGCCCGTGATTATAATTGAAAGCACTGCTATGTATTGACCCTTGGTGTTTTTGATCATTCTGAAAAGTCTCTTGTCAAGCTTTTTCATTACCACTCAATCCTTTCAGCCGGAATCGGATTTTCATTTACCGTAATTTCTGTTATCTTTCCACTTCTCATTTTAATTACCTTGTGGGCCATCTGTGCAATTGATGAATTATGAGTAATCACTATCACCGTATTTTTATATTTATCATTAACATCTTTCAGAACCTTCAATATTTGTATGCCTGTTTCAAAGTCAAGGGCTCCCGTTGGCTCATCACAAAGCAGAATCTGAGGATTTTTTGCAACCGCCCTTGCAATGGCAACTCTTTGCTGCTCTCCTCCGCTCATTTGGGACGGAAAATGATCAGCCCTGTCTCCAAGGCCGACCGAATTCATAACCTCATCAATATTAATTGTATTTTCACAAAGCTCCGAAGCCAGTTCCACATTTTCCTTTGCCGTTAATGTTGCCATTAAATTATAAAACTGAAATACGAATCCTATCTTGGTTCTTCTAAAATATGTAAGTTCTTTGTCGCTCATGTCTGTTATAAGCTCTCCGTTAAAATACACCCTGCCGGAAGTCGGGGTATCCATGCCTCCTATAATATTAAGAAGCGTACTTTTTCCGGAGCCGCTGGGTCCGAGAATTACAACAAACTCTCCTTTTTCTACTTCAAAGCCGGCATCCTTGAGAGCCCTTACGGTCACTTCCCCCATCTGATAATTTTTGCTTAAGTTTTCAACTTTCAGCACAACTTCATTCACAAGACTCACCTCTCCCGCTGTCACCTGACAAATTTTCGTTTTCAATAATTCCGTACATAATGATGTTCACCATTCTGATATATTCACTGCCGGCGGTATCGTAAAACTTTTCAAAGCTTTCCGTGTCATCGCTGAAAAACGATACATACCTGCTTTCCACAATATTGGACACAGATGCTAAAAGAACGGCNNTATCATATCAATAATAGCATCTAAGCCGATTTGCTTTAATTCACCATATCTTTGTTTCAGTTTTGCCTGCATTCTCTTGGAAGAATGATAAAATCCGTTTACCATCAGTTTGTAATGCAGCGGATTTCTTATAAAAAAATCATATTTTATTTTCATCATTTTTACAAGCTTTGCAATAAAATCAGTCTCCTGAATTTCAACGTTGTTAAATTCCTCCATAACGTCATCTATGCATCTATTCATGGTTGTCATGTACAGATTTTCTTTTGAACCAAAATAATGAAATATCAAGCCCTTGGATACACCTGCAGCCTTGCTTATCCTCTCGGTACTTACCTTTTCAAATCCATGTTCCGCAAACTCTTCAAGGCTCGCAAGCATTATTTTATCTTTCTTTGTTTCGTCAAGCATTATGCCCTCCAATATATCATTGACCATTCGGTCAATTTATATTATACATTATATTGACCAACCGGTCAATATATGAATGAGAGCAGTAATGATAATTTTTATCATCAAGAAGAACAAATAATGAATAATATTTATTTGATCGTTCAACAGAAGTATTGTTTTACTTATCTTCTTAAAAATAAAATCAGCATAAATTCAAAAATAAAATATTAAAAAAAGACTGTTGCACTGCGATTTTTAATCACTAATGCAACAGCCCTTATTTTAAATTAATAGCAGTAAAAATATTATCTTCCTTTTATTTAAAAAAAGAAAACTGCCACTGTCTAAAGTATCATTTATTCATTTCTGTACTATTTCTACAGCTTTTGTGCCACAATTAAAATCCTGTGCTCGGTGCCCTGAATGACACCTTTTGTTTCAATTTCATCCTGCAAGGCGCACAGTTTATCAAAGCATGCATCCACCGAAAACCCAGGGAATTCCCACTGTATTATTTTTGCGAAATACACCAGCGCACCCACATCATAAAATCGCACCGGAATGAATGATTCTTCTGAACCAAGTATCGTAAATCCGTGCTTTTCAAGCATGGCAGCGGCATTTTTCAGCGTATAATCCGGAAATTGAAGCCGGTAATCATCTATTAATCTTGGGGACAGATCGTAATTATTTTTTCCGCCCACCTGCTGTGTAATGAAGTACCCGCCTTTTTTCAGCACTCGGTTCACTTCCGATTCATCATAAGATTCATGGCGGTTTATGACTGTGTCAAAGAATCCGTATTCAAAAGGCAGCATGTCGTCTTCATATACCTGCTTAACTATAATGCCCATGGGCTCAAGCTTTTTAATGCAAAGCTCCACATTTGGAAGATACGCTTCTGTTACATAAGTTGAGGCATACGGGTGTCCGAGCGTCAGCATAAACTCCCCGCCGCCGGTTCCCATGTCCAAAAGCCTGTCATCATCCTTCAAAAATGATAATACGACGGAACGGTAATCCCACGGTATACCTTCCCCTTCATATCTTCCGTGAATATGAGAAAAATCCCATCCTTTGAAAGCATGAGCTTCTTCTTCCTTCCAGATTTTTTTCAATTCATTTAAATTCATTATAACTGCTCCTTTTTTAGTTTTTACCGGGAAAAAACGGTGCAGCTACTAACAGCATATCTGTCTCAGCCCGGGGCAATCTGCTGTCAGATTACATAACCGCACCGGGCAGTTAATTCGTTTCGTTCTCATAAAGAGCCCGCCTCCTTACATTAATCAAAATTATAGCACAGGATACCAAAAATTGTAATAAAATTTTAGGCTTTATAACATTTTTACTCATAGTGATTAGGAGCTTACAATAAATATTGTACAAACTCAGATAGACTTACAATGGCATATTATGGTATACTGTCTGTACAAAATTTCAAGAAAAATGAGATAATAGATTGCAAGGCTATTTTCTCTGGTTACGATTACCTGCAAATACATTACAAGGAGAAAACCTATGTTCAGAGAGATGAGAAAGAAAAACAAAGAAATGAATAAAGATGAAATCACTGAAGTGCTTTTAAACGGAGAATTCGGGATTTTATCTACCATCGATGAAAACGGATATCCTTACGGAGTTCCGCTGAATTACGCTTATAAGAACGGTTTCATCTATTTTCACTGCGCAAAAACAGGTCACAAAACAGATAACATCATGAAAAACAACAAAGTTTCTTTCTGTATCACAGAGAGCTCTGAGATTTTACCGGAAAAATTCACCACCATGTATAAAAGTGTGATATTGTTCGGAAAAGCCGTTGAAGCAGAAGGAGAAGAAAAGAAAGATGGACTTCTGGCTCTAATAGAAAAATATTCTGCCGATTTCATGGATGAAGGCAAGAAATATATAGAAAGAGCACACGATACAGCAAGAGTTCTTAAAATCGAAATAGAACATTCAACAGGAAAGGTCAGCAAGTAATTACCACAGATTACATAAGTATAAAAATCGGCTCATAAACACTGCTGTGAGTATGAGCCGCAAAAATTTGCCTGTTTAAATGCTCTTAGAATTGCCGGAAGGCGAAGGCAGATTATTTTTTATTTTGAGCAGAAGCAGGCTCGATTCAGCCCTTTTAAATATGCTGCTCCGGCTATTGTAGTGCCGTAAAATAATACAGGTTTGTCGGTTTTTAAAAAATCTGTTATAGTGCCGTTCGTTACGGTGCTTCCTGTCACTAATAACAAATCAGCCCACTGTATAACATCTTTCATGTCTTTTTTCCCGTCTTCTACCAAAGTATCATATTTTACCTTTCCTATATTATTCACATCTAAATCAAGAATCCTGACTGAAAATTCCTTTCTCAGGTTATCGAGCATGGCAGGCTGAAATCCTACCTGACCTATACGCACATTGCCATATTTGCCCTTTATATGTTGAACCATATTACTGCCGCACTCTTCGGGTTCTTCATTTTTGCAATGAACAGTATTATCTATGAGCTTTAAGTATTTTAAAACAGCATTGAGAGAAGCAATGAATAAAACCTTGTTTCTGTTATCAGATAAATCCAGATCCATTATATCTTGTATACTGCCGCTGAACGCAGTGGGAGCATCTGTATATGCCTGCCCCATGGCACCCTTAAAGTTCGCTTCCACTAATGCTTCCTTACCGTTTAACAGCGGAAAGTCCTTTCGGCGGGTTACGCCTATGGCTTCTTCCGGTGACAATGCAGATGTAGAAATAAGTATGCTGTCCTTGTCAAGCTTATTTTCCGCAACAATATCGTTTAGCTTATTCCACAAATCTGTATAAAAGTCCATTTTCTGTCCACCTTTCTTTCTGTATTTTAAAAACTTCATTTAAAAAAGGATATTCCCTTACCTCGTATGCATTATTGCTGTTTAATACTTCCAACAATCTGCCGCCTTTCATTATGCCTATTTTATCTGATAGGTAGACGGCTTCTTCAATGTCATGGGTCACATGAAATACGGTTGTCTTCAGCTCTTTATGTATAGCTTTTATTTCTTTCTGAAGACTTAATTTTATTGTCATGTCCAATGCGCTCATAGGCTCGTCCAGCAGCAGTATTTGCGTCTCCTGCGCCAAAGCCATGGCCAGCCAGACTTTCTGCCGTTCGCCGCCGGATAAGTTGCCAATTTCCCGTTGGCGAAAAGGAGCAACCTGAGTAACTTCCATCGCCCACTCGATAATAGCCCGATCATCAGCTGTAGGCTGATGCAGCTTGCGGCAATGAGGAAAGCGGCCATAGGCAACCAATTCCTCTACTTTTAATTCGCCCGGCGCCGCTGGATTTTGCGGCAGCAACGTAAGCTTCCGGGCAATCATCATTGTGTCCATCCGGCTCAATTCCTGTCCTTGCAGGTAAACTGTACCCTGCCGGGGTTTGAGTATTCTCCCCATTGTCTTAAGCAGCGTTGATTTTCCACAACCATTAGGGCCGATAATTGTTGTTATTTTTCCTGCCGCGATGGTTAGATCAAGCTCCTGGAAAACAAGATGGCTTTCATAGCCTGCCTGCAATTTTTTTGCATGTAATATACCCATAGGGTTCGTACTCCTTCTTTATGCTTTTGCCTTATACAGCAAATAAATAAAATACGGTATGCCCAGTAGGGATATCACAATTCCCACTGATATTTCCGCCGGGGCAAACAAATTCTTCGCAGCAAAATCGGCCGTCACTACCAGCAACATTCCCAAAAATATGGCTGCAGGTATCACGCGATTATGTTGAATACCTACCAGCCTTTTAGCAATATGAGGAATGATCAGTCCTACAAAACTAATATTTCCTGCTACTGCGACACAGGCACCAACCAAACCGGTACTGGCAAGCAACAAAATGATCTGTTCTTTCTCCACTGAAACGCCCANNCCAGCACGGATGCCTTACACACGAGAATTGGCACTAATAGAACAAACCACGGCAGGGTAGCAGTAATAAACTCCCAGTTAGCATTCCAAATGCTGCCCGTATGCCACACAGCCACCATGTGAAAATCAGCAGGATTCATCTTCAAAGTCAGGTATAAGGATGCGGCACTAAGTCCTGCACTAATAGCAATTCCCGTCAGCAGAAAGCGTTCTGAATTAAGCCTTCCATTCTCCCAGGAAAACAACCACACCAAGAGCATGGCCCCTAATCCGCCGGCCAAGCCAAAGAGCGGCATAGCCAGCACAGCCAGCCAGCCAAGTGCTGTAAAATTCCCTTGAACAAAAAACAAAAACAAAACAATCCCCAGGCCCGCTCCGGCATTAATGCCTAAAATACCGGGATCTGCAAGGCCATTGCGGGATACTCCCTGAAGAACAACTCCCGCCAGGCCTAAACCAGCACCCACTAGAGCGGCAATCACAATACGGGGCATGCGAAACTGAAACAGTAACAAGTCATATTCCTTAGCAGGCTCAATCCTTAAGAGAGTATTGATCACCTCGCGAAACGTTATAGTAAATATGCCATAAGTCAAACTAAAGTACAGGACTATCCCTAAAAGACATGCTGCAGTTGCGATTACTGCCCTGAATTGACGCTCTTTGCTGTTAAACAA
>DMJQ01000127.1 GCA_003457065.1 Clostridiales bacterium | reverse complement strand
ACGTGGCCAATTGTTCCTATATTAACATGGGGTTTGCTTCTTTCATATTTTTGTTTTGCCATTTTAATTTCCTCCTGGGTTACTATTTATTTATAACTTTTTCAGCTACGCTGTTAGGAACTTTTTCATAATGATTAAATTCCATTGAAAAACTTGCTCTTCCCTGAGTCATAGATCTTAAAGTGGTTGCATAACCAAACATTTCAGACAACGGTACAAAAGCATCTACAACTTTAACGCCGTTTCTGTCTGAGAAGCCTTCAATTCTTCCTCTTCTTGAGTTGGCATCTCCCATAACATCTCCCAAATATTCTTCAGGTGTTGTTATTTCAACTTTCATATAAGGCTCCAGCAATACAGGTGATGCTTTTTGCATCGCTTGTTTAAACGCCATAGAACCTGCTATTTTAAATGCCATTTCACTTGAGTCAACTTCGTGATATGAACCATCGTACAATGTTACTTTAAAATCTATTACCGGATATCCGGCTAAAATACCATTTTCAGCTGCGCCTCTAACTCCGGCTTCAACTGCTGGTATATATTCTCTTGGAATAACTCCGCCTGTGATTGCATTTACAAATGTAATGCCCTTGCCAGATTCCTGAGGTTCCATGGTAATCTTAACATGACCATACTGACCTTTACCGCCTGACTGTCTTGCATACTTGCAATCAACATCTGCTGTACCTGTAACTGTTTCTTTGTAAGATACTTGCGGCTTACCAACATTTGCCTCGACTTTAAATTCTCTTAAAAGTCTGTCGACTATTATTTCCAAATGCAGTTCGCCCATACCTGCAATAATTGTTTGTCCTGAGTCAGGATTTGTATATGTTTTGAACGTTGGGTCCTCTTCAGCAAGTTTCTGAAGGCCGATACCCATTTTTTCCTGTCCTGCCTTAGTTTTAGGTTCAATTGCAACTTCGATAACCGGTTCCGGGAATTCCATTGATTCCAGTACTATCGGATGATCAGCGTCACACAATGTGTCGCCTGTTGTAGTTATTTTCAAACCAACTGCCGCGTCTATATCTCCTGTATAGGACTCTGAAATTTCTTCTCTCTTATTAGCATGCATCTGAAGAATTCTGCCGATTCTTTCTTTTTTGTTCTTAGTTGAATTAAGAACATAGCTTCCTGATACTAAAGTTCCTGAATATATTCTGAAGAATGTAAGTTTTCCCACAAACGGGTCCGTCATTATTTTAAATGCCAGTGCAGATAACGGTGCATCGTCAGATGCTTCTCTTATTATTTCTTCATTAGTGTCAGGGTCAAAGCCCTTTAACTGAGGAACTTCTAATGGATTAGGCAGGTAATCAACAATTGCATTCAGTAACAGTTTAACACCTTTGTGTTTGTATGCTGTACCGCAAAGAACAGGCACTATTTCGCCTGAGATTGTACACTTCCTGATTACTGCTTTCAGTTCTTCAACAGTGAATTCTTCACCGTTTAAGTACTTCTCCATTATATTTTCATCATAGTCAGCCAATGCTTCTATTAATTTTTCTCTGTACTCATTAGCCTGGTCAACATATTCTTCCGGTATATCCATAACATCTTCATCTGTTCCCAGATCATTGTTATATCTTACGGCTTCCATTTTTACCAGGTCTATAATTGAATGGAACTGGTCTTCAGTTCCGATCGGAATCTGTATAGCTACCGCGTTGGCTTTCAACCTGTCTACCATTGTACCTAATGAATAGAAGAAATTTGCTCCCATTTTATCCATTTTGTTTACAAAACAGATTCTTGGTACTCCATATTTATCTGCCTGTCTCCAGACAGTTTCTGATTGGGGTTCAACTCCCATTTTAGCATCAAATATTGCTACAGCACCATCGAGTACTCTTAATGATCTTTCAACTTCAACTGTAAAGTCTACGTGACCAGGTGTATCGATAATGTTTATTCTTACATCTTGCCATTTACAAGTAGTTGCAGCTGAAGTTATTGTAATTCCTCTTTCCTGCTCTTGCTCCATCCAGTCCATCTGAGCTGCACCTTCGTGAGTTTCTCCTACTTTATGAATCTTCCCGGTATAGAACAGGATTCTTTCGGTGCATGTGGTCTTTCCCGCATCAATGTGCGCCATTATACCAATATTCCTTATTNNATTCTCTCATTGTTTCCCTCCTTCACGCTGCGAATAAAACCTTACTACTTAGATTATTACCATCTAAAGTGTGCAAATGCTTTATTAGCCTCTGCCATTTTATGTGTATCTTCTCTTTTCTTAACACTTGACCCTACGTTGTTAGCCGCATCCATTATTTCTTTTGCGAGCTTTTCACGCATAGTCTTTTCTCCTCTTTTACGAGAATAACTTACGAGCCATCTTAATCCCAAAGTCTGTCTTCTCTCTGGTCTGACTTCAATAGGCACCTGATAAGTTGCGCCGCCGACTCTTCTTGCTTTAACTTCCAGAACCGGCATGATGTTGTTCATAGCTTTTGTAAATACCTCTAACGGGTCTTCACCTGTTTTTTCTTTTATAATGTCAAATGCATCATATACTATTGTTTGAGCAACACCTTTTTTTCCGTCATACATAAGCTGATTGATTAATTTAGAAACAACCTTGTCATTGTATATCGGATCTTCCATTACTTCTCTCTTAGGTATGTGACCTTTTCTTGGCACTTTGCTTCCCTCCTTAATAATAATTTAATTCACAGGTACTCGACAATTAAATGCCGTCGTGCACAAAATGCATCATTTCTTACTGCAATGTCATGTGTAATAAAACACAACCGCAGTCATCAATGTAACAATTTCCCGTTTCCGCAAAGTCTTTACGTAACAAGATACTGTATATATATATTATGGCGCGTTTGCAATCATAACCTGCATAGTGTGCCGGATATCATCTAATTATTTTTTCTGTTTTTCCTTTTTAGCTCCATACTTTGATCTTGCTTGTTTTCTCTTAGCAACACCAGCTGTATCAAGGGTACCTCTTACAATATGATATCTAACCCCTGGTAAGTCTTTAACTCTTCCGCCTCTTATAAGAACAACACTATGTTCCTGTAAGTTGTGGCCCACTCCCGGAATGTATGCGGTAACTTCAATACCTGTTGTTAACTTAACTCTGGCAATTTTTCTTAAAGCTGAGTTAGGTTTTTTAGGTGTTACAGTTTTAACCGAAGTACATACTCCTCTTTTTTGAGGTGAATTTGATTCAATCATCTTCTTTTGAAGTGTGTTATAGCTTACATTTAATGCTGGAGAATTGGATTTGTATGTTACCTGTTCTCTTCCTTTTCTCACTAACTGGTTAATTGATGGCATTCGTGCACCTCCTTGCAATTGTTTTATTTATTTTAAAACGGCAGCAGCCGCTGCGTTTACGTTGATACCGGCAAATGCTCCAAGTTCCTTCATAGTATCAAAATAAATTATTTCCACATTATGTTCCTGGCATGCATCTGCGATAACTTTAGTAATATGCAAATCAGCATCCCTTGATATATAAATCTTTTCTGCTTCATTTCTCTGCAAAGCCCTCAAGGTCTGCTTCTTTCCGATTACTATTTTTTTATTGTCTTTCATTTTAACCACCCTTAACGAATAATAGCAGTCATCCTTAAGGCGGCAAGATCCTGATTTCACATTAATGAAACCCCAGTCCAACCGCCTTAGAATGTAAATAATATACTATTTTACGAATCTATTAATGGATTAAAACACTCAAGTATTCTATCATCTAATTTTTTAGATGTCAAATATTTTTTTGAATTTTCAATTATTCGTTGACTACAGTCTCTTTTTCTTCCACCACAACATCATTGGTAGTTACACCTATGTTTCTGTATTTCTTCATTCCGGTACCTGCAGGTATCAGTTTACCTATGATGACATTTTCTTTAAGTCCCAACAGGTTATCAACTTTACCCTTCGTTGCGGCGTCTGTCAGCACCCTTGTAGTTTCCTGGAATGATGCCGACGCCAGGAATGAATCTGTGGCAAGCGAGGACTTGGTTATACCAAGAAGCGCAACTTCACCTGTTGCCGGCTCCTTGCCTTCCGCAGCTGCCTGTTCATTCTGTTCTTTAAATTCAAACGTCGACACAAGGCTTCCCGGAAGAAGTGTAGTGTCTCCCGCCTCTTCAATTCTTACTTTGTTTACCATCTGCCTGATGATAACTTCAACGTGCTTGTCGCTGATATCAACACCCTGCATTCTGTAAACTCTTTGAACTTCCATGAGAATGTATGATTCCAAAGCTTTCATTCCCTTGATGTTCATTATGTCATGAGGATTAATTGAACCTTCTGTAAGCTTATCTCCGGCTTCTACATAATCTCCCTCAGTAACCAATATCTTAGATCCGTACGGAATTAGGTACGTCTTGCTTTCCATTGCTTCGCTGTTTGTAATTGTAACTTCTCTTTTATGAATCTTTTCAGTTACGGTCACTTTTCCCGGTATTTCAGTAATAATTGCCTGACCTTTTGGCTTTCTGGCTTCAAAAAGCTCTTCAATACGCGGAAGACCTTGAGTGATGTCGCTTGCTGCCGCTATACCGCCTGTATGGAATGTACGCATTGTAAGCTGTGTACCAGGTTCACCGATTGACTGAGCAGCAACTATACCTACTGCGCCGCCCACGTTAACAAGCTTTCCTGTTGCCAGGTTTGTTCCGTAACATTTAGCACAGACTCCGTGAGATGTCTTGCAAGTAAGAACAGATCTGACCTTAACTTTCTTTATGCCTGAATCCTGAATCTTGTGTGCTGTTTCTTCAGATATGAATCCGCCGGACTCAACCATTACTTCGCCTGTTTCAGGATTTAAAATATCTTCGGATGCGTATCTGTCGGCACATCTTTCGCTTAGTTCTTCAATTACTTCCTTACCGTCTACGAAAGCTTCAACTTCAATGCCGTCCGTAGTTCCGCAGTCCAATTCTCTTACAATGACATCCTGACTTACGTCAACAAGTCTTCTTGTCAGATAACCTGAGTCTGCCGTCCTAAGAGCCGTATCTGTTAAACCTTTACGAGCTCCTGTAGCAGACAGGAAGAATTCAAGAACCGAAAGTCCTTCTCGGAAGTTAGACTTAACAGGAACTTCCACTGTCTTACCTGTGGCACTGGCCATAAGTCCACGCATACCTGCAAGCTGTTTGATCTGTTTATCAGAACCACGGGCTCCGGAATCGGCCATCATGTAGATGTTATTGTATTTATCAAGTCCGGTCAGCAGGTCATGGGTCAACTGGTCATCAGTCACTTTCCATGTGTCAATTACTTCTTTATAACGTTCTTCCTCCGTAATAAGTCCGCGGCGGAAGTTCTTTGCAATCTGGTCAACCGTNNGCTGTTTTATCTGGTTTCTGCCACCACGTGCTCCTGATACTGACATGATGTAAATGCTGTTTAACGGATCCAGATTATCCATCAATGCTTCTGTAACATCTTCTGTCGTCTGGTTCCAGATCTTAATTACATTTTCATATCTTTCTTCGTCGGTCATCAGACCTCTTCTGTATTTCTTCTCATATTCAATAACTTGTTTTTCGGCCTTTTCAATAAGTTCTTTCTTTTCATCAGGAACTGTAATATCGCTTACGCTTATTGTTATAGCTCCCTTTGTTGAGTATTTATATCCTTTTGATTTAATTCCGTCCAGCACATCTGCTGTCTTGGAATTGCCGTATTTTCTGAAACATCTGTAAATAATTTCTTCCAAATTCTTTTTTATAACAGTCTTATCTATTTCAAGAGAAAATTTATCTTTTTCTCTGTCTACGAATCCAAGATCCTGTGGAATATTTTCGTTGAATACAAATCTTCCGACTGTACTTTCGACAAGTCTTGTTTCACCATCCACGGTCTTTCTTATTTTTACTCTGGCATGCAAATCCACATTTCTGTTGAAGTATGCCATCATCATTTCATCGTAATCTTTAAATACCATTCCATGACCCTTTGAATTCTCAATCTCAAGTGTCATGTAATAGCTTCCGAGAACCATGTCCTGTGTAGGTGTGGTAATCGGTCTTCCGTCCTTCGGAGCCAGAATGTTGTTTGTTGACATCATCNNCATCTGGTCACCGTCGAAGTCCGCGTTGTATGCAGTACATACCAGCGGATGAAGCTTTATTGCCTTACCCTCCACAAGTACGGGTTCAAATGACTGAATACCCAGTCTGTGAAGCGTCGGTGCACGGTTTAACATTACAGTGTGATCTTTTATTATTTCATCCAGTACGTCCCATACTGAATTGTCTACTTTTTCAACTTTTTTCTTGGCACTTTTAATATTGTGAGCAGTTCCGTTTTCAACGAGCTTTTTCATTACAAACGGTTTGAACAGCTCAAGTGCCATTTTTTTAGGCAGACCGCACTGATTGAATCTGAGTTCCGGACCTACTACTATAACAGAACGTCCGGAGTAATCGACCCTTTTTCCTAAAAGGTTCTGTCTGAAACGTCCTTGTTTACCTTTAAGCATATCCGAAAGAGATTTCAAAGGTCTGTTTCCTGGACCTGTTACCGGTCTTCCTCTTCTGCCGTTGTCTATTAACGCATCAACAGCTTCCTGAAGCATTCTTTTTTCGTTTCTTACGATAATATCAGGCGCTCCTAAATCAAGAAGCCTTTTTAACCTGTTATTTCTGTTTATTACTCTCCTGTAAAGATCGTTCAGGTCTGATGTGGCAAAACGTCCGCCGTCCAGCTGAACCATTGGTCTTAATTCAGGAGGAATGACAGGAACTACATCGAGTATCATCCATTCCGGTCTGTTTCCTGATACTCTGAACGCCTCTATTACTTCAAGCCTTCTTGTAATTCTTACTTTTTTCTGTCCCTTGCTGTCTTTAAGCTGACTCTTCAGCTCGGCTGATTCTTTTTCAAGGTCTATTTTTTCAAGAAGCTTTTTAACTGCCTCTGCTCCCATTTCAGCCTTGAATGCATTTTTGTAGTGATCCTTGTATTCTCTGTACTCCATTTCGGTCAAAAGCTGTTTTTCCGACAATGATGTGTCACCTGCTTCTGTAACAACATACTGTGCAAAATACAGCACTTTCTCCAATGCTCTCGGAGACATGTCGAGAATAAGGCCAAGCCTTGACGGTATGCCCTTAAAATACCATATGTGGGAAACAGGAGCCGCCAGCTCAATGTGGCCCATTCTTTCTCTTCTTACTTTAGCTTTTGTAACCTCAACTCCGCAGCGATCACAAACAACACCTTTATATCTTACTCTTTTGTATTTTCCGCAATGACATTCCCAGTCCTTGGTCGGTCCGAATATCTTTTCACAGAACAAACCGTCCTTTTCAGGTTTTAACGTACGGTAGTTGATTGTTTCAGGTTTTTTAACTTCTCCCCTCGACCATTGTCTTATTTTATCCGGAGAGGCCAAGCCGATTCTTATTGATTCAAAATTATTGTAATCTATCAAGGAGTTCGCTCCCTTCATTATAATTTTTTAACTGGTCCTTGTATTTAAAAATCTTCATCATCGTTGTCATAATCGTCATCGTCTACGTCGACATCTTCATCATCATCGATATCTATGTCGTCGATATCTTCAACATCTACATCATCAATGTCTTCAACCTCAGAATCATCATCCTGTACGTCAATTTCGTTCATTCCTTCTTCTTCAACATACTTAATGTCCCCGAGGTTTTCACCGTCAGCCTGCTGTAAATCATCATCATTATCCATTGTGTCGACTATTTCAACTTCATCTTGTTCGCTTGTAATAATCTTAATATCCAGCGCCAAACTCTGCAATTCTTTTACAAGTACCTTGAACGACTCTGGGATTCCCGGTTCAGGTATGTTTTCACCTTTGACAATGGCTTCATATGTTTTAACTCTTCCGTTAACATCATCTGATTTAACAGTTAATATTTCCTGCAATGTATGAGCGGCACCATATGCTTCCAATGCCCAAACTTCCATCTCTCC
>DMJQ01000135.1 GCA_003457065.1 Clostridiales bacterium | reverse complement strand
TATCATTACTACACTTCCTTTTTAATTTATTAAATCAAACATAAATATTCTATTTATTCACATTTGATACTTTAGATTTTTCCCAAACTTCAGCATTTTTTATGCCGAGTTTTTCAGGTTCAAAAATTGCATCACCATTTTCTTTGTATTGTTTTTCAAAATCATTAAATACTTTTATAGCTGTGTTGCTTAATAACAACAGTGCTATAAGGTTTAGCCAGGACATTACTCCCATGCCAAGATCGGCCAATGCCCATGCAAAGACAGAAGGTTTTGAACAGAAAATCAGAATGGCAATTATGGTAATCATTCTTAAAACATTTACTAAATATTTTTGATTCATGCTTTTAACTTTTCCGCAAATATATGATACGCCTGTCTCGGCTGCATAGTAATTGCCCAAGATTGTTGTAAAGGCAAAGAACAGCATTGCTAAAGCTACAAATGCCGAACCGAATCCCGGTATTAATGTATCTATCGCATTTTGCACATAACCCGGACCTGCTTGAACACCCGGCAGATTCTCTACAATTCCTTCTACATTGTACATCCCGGTCAATATGATTATTATTGCTGTCGCAGTACATACAAAAACGGTGTCTATATAAACCGAAAGCGCCTGCACCAAGCCAGATTTTACGGGATGGCTGACCTCTGCAGTTGCCGCTGCCTGAGCCGCCGTTCCCATGCCGGCTTCGTTTGAATATATACCTCTTTTGATACCCATCATGACAGCATTGCCGACAATTCCTCCAAATGCAGATCTTAACCCGAATGCGCTTGAAAATATCAGGGACAGAATTGAAGGAATTTCTTTCACGTTAATTATAAGCATTATGATTGCCACTGATAAATAAATCAATGCCATAATAGGTGCAATCATCTCTGCAAATTTACTGATTCTTTTTATTCCTCCGAATACAATCATAGCTGTCATTATAGCAACAATAACTCCAATAATTATCTTATTGGTTCCGAATGCCACATTCATGGCATCCGATATTGCATTAGCCTGAATTCCCGGAGTACAGAAACCTAATGCAAATACTGAACAAACTGCAAATAGCATTGCGTACCACTTTNNATAAAATATTGTGCACCGCCTCTGTATTCGTTTCCTTCTGAACTTTTATATATTTGCGACAGAGTACACTCTACTATAGTTGTTCCTGCACCAAGAAGAGATGAAACCCACATCCAAAATATCGCTCCCGGACCTCCTATGGATATCGCCGAAGCAACACCGGCAATATTGCCGGTGCCGACCCTTGTTGACATGGTCAATGCAAATGACTGGAATGCCGTTCTTCCTTCTCCCGAATCGTTCTTCTCGCGCATATATTTTGTCATGAGTCCGATATATCTGAACTGTGCACCTTTGGTTCTTATTGAATAATAAAGTCCGGAAAATAAAGCTAAAGCAATAAATACATTACTCCATAACATACCGTTAATACTATCCATTATTTGTTGTACCATTTTAATTTCCTCCAGTTATCTGATTTAATATTTACATCTTACATACAACTGTAAAAATAAACTAAAAGATATTACCACCCTTTGATTTGTTCCAGCACTTCATCGGAAACCAACCCTTCTTCAACTTCACGTATGGACTCTTCAATAATGTTCATAGCTTTTTCTGCTTCTTCAGAACTTAAATTTAAAGGAGGAGCTACTCTTAACACCGAACCGCTGAAAAATGCAAGTATCAGTCCTTTTTCCCAGCATCTCCAGCAAATTTTGGCAGTTTTTGCAACGTCTCTCTCTTTTGAACTTTTATTCTTTACAATATCGACACCTATCAGCAGCCCTTTTCCGCGAACATCGCCTATGCAATCATATTTTTCCATCAGAGACTTGAATCTGTTAATTATGTAATCTCCCTGAATATTTGCATTATCAACTAACTTTTCTTCTTTCAGCACATCAATTGTTGCGACGGCGGCACTGCATGATATTGCATTTCCTGCTGTATTGAAGAAATGAACCGGCGCATTCCAGCTCTCAAATATTTCTTTTTTGGCTACCATGGCACTTAACGGCATACCGGAAGCAATGGCCTTTCCTAATACAATAATATCCGGCTCCAGATTGAAATGCTCGCATGCAAACATCTTTCCTGTTCGTCCGAATCCCGTCTGTACTTCATCAGCAATAATCAATATGTTGTATTGCCTGCATATTTCCCTTAATTTATCATAATACTCCTGCGGCGGTATTATAATGCCGGCATCTCCCTGTATGGGTTCCATTATTATTGCAGCTACTTCTTCGGGTGGAACTACAGTTTTCAATAAATTCTGAAAATATCTTAAACATGTCAGGTTGCAGCTCGGATATTCCTGATTATACAAGCACCTGAAGCAATCCGGATACGGTATGAATTCAACATCCGGCATCATCGGATTTATTTTATTCCTCATTTCGACTCCGTATCCCGAAACACTCAGAGCACCATACGTTGTCCCATGATAAGACCTTAAAAAAGATATTATCTTATTTCTTCCTTTGTAACACCTTGCAGCCTTAATAGCTCCGTCAACCGAAGACGAGCCGGACAATCCAAAGGCTACCCTTTTTTCAAAATCACCCGGTGTTATTTCAATCAGCTTTTCGGCTAATTTTATGTGTGGCTCATGATACAGGTATGCGGGAGTATAATGTATAAATTTGCCGACCTGTTCATTTATTGCCCTGACTATTTTAGGGTGATTGTGCCCGGTATTGACCACAGCAGCACTTGAAAGAAAATCTATAAATTTATTTCCTTCTATATCCGTAACAATAGAACCCCTGGCACTATCTACTACCAACGGATAATACGGTACCCGTGTGGTATAAGACATTAATTTGTTTTCTTTTTCAATTACTGAATATGTCTTTTCTGTTATTAAAACTTCACTTTCATAAGATGTCTGACTATTCAAATTACGCCTCCATTAATTGAGAAACATTTGTTTATTGATAATCATGCTAATCAGCTTTCAATAAACGGTAATGACGACACCGTATTTGTCATGTATTTTTCCGGCATCATCAATTAATTTTTCTTTATTTACAGGTTTAACATGATTTAACTTATATTCTCTGTTAAGCCTCTGATATTTATGAACTCCAAGCTGGTGATAAGGTAAAAAATGCATTTCTTTTATACCGGTTTCTTTGCAGAATCGTGCCGTTTTCGATAAATTTACAAAACTATCGTTTAATTCCGGAATTATGGGTATGCGAACTATCAGATTCTTATTCAGGCGTGAAAGCCTTTTAGCATTATCCAGTATTAATTTGTTGCTCACTCCGGTAAATTCCATATGTTGCTTTGCATCCATAGTTTTAATATCATATAAAACAATATCAGTTTCCTCCAATACCTCCCACAGGCAATCCCATTTTTGATACCCCGAGGTTTCAACAGCAACATTGATATTTAATCTTTTGGCCTCACTTATAACTGCTTTAGAAAATTCATACTGTTTTAACGGTTCGCCTCCGGACAATGTAATGCCTCCTCCGGAACGATTGTAGAATGCCATGTCACGTTTCGCAATATCAATGACTTCTTTGGCGGTAACATATTTACCTACCACATCATTCCCCATATGCTCTATTGCCGGACGCTGAGATTCAGGATTGGCACACCACAGGCAGTTCAGCGGGCACCCCTTAAGGAAAATTAACGTACGAATTCCCGGTCCGTCATGCAGACTATACCTTTGGATGTTGTATATCAGCCCTGCTATACTTGCTATATCTTTTAGCTCATCACTTTTTTTGCAATTATACCGCATTATGTTCAGTTCTCCATATGATATCGTCTTGTAATTCTTTTGCTAATTCAACAAATCTCGCGCTGTATCCAGCCACTCTAATTATGAGATCCTGGTAATTCTCGGGATGTGATTGTGCCTTTCTTAAAGTTTCCCCATCTACAACATTTACCTGAACCTCCTGACCTTCCAGATCAATAAGATACGTATCGATTAAATCCACAAATTTCTGCAGTGAGCCGCCATCTCCGAATGCGCCCCCGCTGAACTTAAGATTTAATACATTACCTTCTAATACACGGCTTTGATCTATTTTGCTCGCAGATAAAAGTACTGCTGTCGGCCCTTCCGTATCGCTTCCGTTAGAAGGTGACATAGAATCCGACACAGGCATTTCGGCTTTTCTGCCATCTGCCGTAGCGCCCGTTTTCCAGCCATGCGGTACAGTTCCGCCAAGTGTCAATATCATGGAAGTATAATTGCGCCCATCTATATCTTTATATTTTTCAATAATTTCAAAAAACATAGAAGTTGTCTGTTTCATCACATCATCTGCATAATTATCATCGTTTCCGTACTTGGGTGCGTCTACAAGCAATTTTTGAACAGCTTCGTCTCCTTCCAAAGAAAAGTTCCTGTCGAGCAGCTCGTTAAGGTCTTGCATACTCATTTTTTTTTCATCAAAAATAACTTTGTTTACTGCAGCAAGTGAATTAGATGCTGTAGCCAGTCCTACGTGTAATATCGGTGTTGCCCCCCATAAGGAACCTCCCCATGTCATATCTGTACCGCTCTCCAAGCATCCTTCTATCAATGACGATAAGAACAAATGAGGAGTATATTGTCTTTGTACCATGTCCACAACCGCTCCGTTTATAACCTGATGTCTTACAAAGAAATCCATCTGTGTACNNACATCCTTGAAACTTTTCAGTTCGTCCGGTTTTCCTGTCTTCGGTCCAAGTTGAACTTTAGTGAGCCTGTCTACCCCGTCATTCAAGGCTAAATCAACAACACGTGCCACATTTAAAAATCCGGCATTAACTCTGGCCTGGAATCCTCTCGGAGCCAGTTCCACACAACCGACAATTCCGTAATCTCTTACTCTTTCGATCGGCATATCTGGAAATGCCTTTCTGATAGCTTTCATACACATTTCATCACCAAACATAGCCGGCATGCCGGTTCCAAGCTTAACGACTTCTGCCACCCTCAATTTAAATTCATTGGGTGTATTTTTATGGAAGCGGACCGTAAACTGAGGATTCGTCAGCCTGATATGCTCCTGGCTGTTGAGCATCAGGTAACTTAATTCATTTACAGCGTCTTCTCCGTCAGGTTTTTGTCCGCCGATCGTTAAATTCGGGGTCATTGGGAATCCTGGGTGAATATGAATAGATTCGCTGTCCTGAACCTTAATAATTTCGTTGAACTTAATCCACAAACAATCCAGCAATTCCTGGACTTCGTCGCTTGTGTACCTGCCTTCTTCAATATCCTTCTTATACAGCGGATAAAAATGTTGATCCAGCCTTCCAGGAGAAACTGAATCTCCGTTAGTTTCGGTTTGTATTATTAACTGCATAAAAGCAACGGCTTGTATTGCATCCCATATATCTCTGGCGGGATTTTCAGGTATCCAGTTACACACATCGGCTATTTTTTTCAGCTCTTTTTTTCTTGCCGGATTTTTTTCTTTTGCAGC
This sequence comes from Clostridiales bacterium, assembly GCA_003457065.1. Classification (GTDB taxonomy): domain Bacteria; phylum Bacillota; class Clostridia; order Tissierellales; family Sedimentibacteraceae; genus Sedimentibacter. The sequence continues at coordinate 2,854 of DMJQ01000135.1, read as the reverse complement.
CATTTCCGAAGCTGTTCTTGAATAACGTTTTGCATATGAAATCACAGCATCACAGCATATTATTACACCTTCATAAAACACTTTTTTATCCAAACCTTCTCCGGTAGTCAGGTCCAATTCCTTTAAACCCGTAACAGCCTCTTTTTTAATACCGGAAATACCTTCCTTCAGCAGCTTAGGAATGTTATAAACCGTATGTCCATAGCCGTTTCTCTCAAACAGGTCCCTGCTGAACATATAAGAATCTCTCGACTTTTTAACANNTTTAAATCACTTTTGACCTTTTCCGGTACAATAAAAGTATCCTGTTCTCTTGTTTCAAGAATTTCATCAAGTTCTTCTTCCAGCCATGATATAGCATACTCAGGAAATACCGGTGCGGACCTTCTGCCGTTGCTGCCGTGACTTCCCACAATGAGCTCATCATCCCATATGATTTGAGTCATGTTATCAAGCACCTTTTTTAATGCAAGTGCTCTTCTAATAGGGTTAGGCTGCGATTCTGTTTCCTTATATGATTCCGTAACTAACAGAGCTCTTTCACTGCATAAAATCGGTTTCGAATAAACCACCTCATGTTTTAATCTGGAAATCCGGGACGTAATCGGTTTCCTAAAATCCGTTTCGTTATATAATTTCATAATAAGCCTCCTTCATAATTAAAATATGCAATTCTCATGCCAAGACGGGCAACGCATAAAACGCATGAAAATTGCACCTTTTTTAAGTATACTCAATTTTTAATATTATCAATATTGATACCTTCTTGCTGCTGATTTAATAGATATCGGCAATTTCAGCACTTCACAAAGGCATTATCATAAATGATACCGAAGTATCAATACTGATACCCATTTTCATATATCATAAGCTCTTAATTTTCTGTACAATGTTGCTATACCTATATTTAAATCTTCAGCTAATCTTTTCTTATCTTCCTTGCTGGTTCCGTATTTTTTTGATTTTTCAAGTATCAGTTTTTTTTCATAATCTTTTACCATTTCATCTAAAGATTTAACATCATCCGAATCAGAAGACAGTACCAGATTTTTTGGAATGCTACCTTCGGTTATAATATTGCTTTTTTCCATGTTCATGGCATATTCAATAATGTTCTCCAGCTCCCTCACATTACCGGGCCACGAATACGACTGAAAAATATCATTTACTTTGTCCTCAACAGATTCAATATTTTTATTGAATATTGCATTATATTTATTTAATAAATATCTAATCAGTAAAGGAATATCATCTTTGCGCTCATTTAAAGTGGGGATAAATATCGGAATAACATTCAGACGATAGTATAAGTCTTCTCTGAACCTTTTTTCCGAAACTAATACTTCCAAATTTTTATTTGTAGCAGATATAATTCTTACATTAACTGATATTTGACTTACTCCTCCGACCCTTTGGATAATTTTATCCTGTAAGACCCGTAAAAGCTTTGACTGTAAATATAATGGCATATCCCCAATTTCATCTAAAAAAAGTGTTCCCCCGTCAGCTAATTCAAATTTCCCCGGCTTTCCTTCTTTTTTAGCGCCGGTAAAAGCTCCGCTGTCATATCCGAACAGCTCGCTTTCCAAAAGTGTTTCAGGAATAGCAGAGCAATTTATGGCAATGAACGGGCCGTCAGACATGGGGCTGCTGTTATGTATTGCTCTTGCAAACAACTCCTTGCCGGTTCCGCTCTCTCCTCTTACCATTATTGTTGAATGGCCTTTTGCGGCTATTTCCGCTTTTTGCTTTGAGCTGTTAAGCACGCCGCTTTGCCCTATAATATCACTAAAATGTACATTCTTATGATCATACCCCATCATATTCCTAACAAACTTTTTAATATCATTTGAGTCGGATACCGTCACAATGCTGCCCACAATTCTTTTCTGTATATCCTTAATAATATTTGTTGAAACATAACAAGTAATTTCTTTACCATTTCCCAGTAATGCTTTGGTTTCCCTTTTTTCGCTGCTTGGTATATGAATCTCTCCGTTTAATATAAACTCAGGAAAAACATAATTGATTTTTTTTCCGATTACATTTTTTTGTGATTCTTTAAGCATTTTTTCCGCTGCCTTGCTGAAATGGGTAATGATGCCATTTTCATCGGCTGCTATGATCCCTTCATTTATCGAGTTGAATATATGTGTAATTTGCATTGCGGAAACTTTTAATTTTTTTGATATTGAAACTTCCGCGGCCTTTGTAGAAATCATTTGGCACATTACTTCCAGAAATTTAATATAATCATGTTTTCTGGACAACATATTCTCTTTATGTCCATCGGTGTATCCAACCAGACTCAGTATGCCAAGTATTTCATCATCCATTTTTATCGGGAAATCAAATTCCGCCTTTTCCGGGCAGCATTTATAATATTTACAATTCTTGCATAAATCGTGGTAACCGGGATTTTCAATAATTATCTGCTCACCGGTATCCATTATATGTTTATATACATTGCTTATATAATAATTCTTTTCATTGTTTATAGTTCCGCCCAGTTTGCTGAATTTATTGTCCATAATCATGATTTCGACATTCAGCACCGATGCAATAGATTTGGCCACTTGCTGAATAGTTTGTATTACCGCCGGATCATTCAGCATCTAATATCCCTCCTATTAATATAATATCAATTGTATTAATCGTCAATTTCTAATATTATATTATTAATTCATACAATCTTCAACATTAATAAAATAAATGCGGAGATGGTTAGTTTTACCGTAAATGTCATAATAATATAAATCATAAGATTCGGACATAATATTAAAAATTAAAAAACAGCAAGGCCTATTGCATGCCTTGCTGTTTTTTTAATTTCTATAATGATGCTATAATTTTC
>DMJQ01000158.1 GCA_003457065.1 Clostridiales bacterium | reverse complement strand
GGTGATGGGAATCGAACCCACACAGCCGGCTTGGGAAGCCGGAACTCTGCCACTAAGTTACACCCGCAGTTACCATTTAATTATAAAGCAAAACAATAAAAAAATCAAGGCATACATTAATTTATAGAATAAATATCTGAAAATTCAATATTTATTTTTTCTATTTTGCTGTCTGAATAATTAACCGGCTTGCTGGTAACAGGCTTATCCACAATCATTGACGGAAGCTTAATTGTGAATGTACTCCCTTTCCCAACCTGACTTTCCACGCTTATTTCACCGTTGTGCATTTCAACAATTGATTTTACCAGCGATAAGCCCACCCCGCTTCCCAATTTGTTGCTTGAATAAGTATTTTCAGCCTGCTCAAATCTTTTAAATATGGCCTCCAAATAATCCGGTTCAATCCCTACTCCGTAGTCTCTCACCGATATTTCCGTGAAATCGCCCTTGTCTCTCAACACAATATCTATTTTGCTGCCTTTTTCCGAAAATTTAATCGCATTTGAAATTAAGTTTAAAATAATTCTTTCAATTTTATCCACATCTACGGCAAGTATTTTTTCTTTAACGTCTGTGTCAAAAGCAATCTTCAATCCAATATCATTAACATATTCGGACACGGACTGCACTATATCACAAATGAGGTGAACAATGTCAGTATTGGTTAAATTCAATTTCAAATGCCCGGATTCTATTTTGGATAAGTCTATTGTATTATTTATAAGTTTTATCAGCCTGTAACAGTTTTGCTTGATAATATTGTTGTTCCTTTTAATATGCTCTTTATTCTTATTTAATGAGTCCTTGCTTATGTACATATCAAGCAGCTGATTTATGCCGAAAATGACATTTAAAGGTGTTTTAATCTCATGAGTTGTATTTATAAAAAACTCTTCTTCAATTTTTAATAACTCTTCTGCCCTTATTTTTTCTTTAACTTCTTCGGTTATATCAAAACATATAACAGTTAATTCCTGAATACCGCCGTTAGGTTTATATACAGGCTGACAAATAAATTTAAAATATCGCTCCTCTTCATTAAATAAAATTTTATCGACGTCGGAATAAGATTTTCCCGTATCCGCACACTTAATTACTTCACTTATGCTTCTGCAACATACATCATCTGTTTTCATATTTAAAATAACATATATGTTTCTACCCAAGATATCCGATACAGAACCTACCTCCGGATATTTCTGCTTCAGCATTAAATAAAACATGTCGTTCATATCCAACACTCTGCAGTCCGGATATGAAATTCTTAAAAAACCCATTGCTGCATATTTTATAATTCTACTTAATGTATCCATAATATTCCCCCGTTAGTTTAGATTAAAACGTTTTCCTCATTATAGATCCTATACCTAAGCAGGCAATATTCACATTTATATTAACTTTTTAAATAACTGACATTTAAAATAAACTTAAAAATATGCTTCATACTAACCGGCTGCCGTATGTTATTACAATATAAAAGCTACTGAGCGGATTCGAACCGCTGACCTACTGATTACGAATCAGTTGCGCTACCAGCTGCGCCACAGTAGCATAAATATTCCTAACATGAATTCGATACCGACTAAAATAAATTTAGCACATATATATAATTTAATACTTTTTGGACAAAATGTAAACTACTATTCGTCAAATTTATTAAAAAATTTTTTTTGACTTATTCCGCTGGGTCTATTAAAGCGCTTCAATTCAAACAATTCTTCTTTTTTACCTGTTAATACATTTACTCCCTCATAGCATGACAAGGTAGCAAGGAACCCCATTTTTTGGAGTACCTCGTTACATTCCAAACATATAAAGCCGTAAGGATATGTAAAAGTTGTGGGCCTGTAACCGCCGGTTTTTTCTTCAATGACATCCTGAAATTTTCCTACATCATTAAGCATATTCTTTGAATATTCGTCGTAACTTTCACCTTTTATTATGGCGCATCCTTTTCTTTCACATATTTCATGCATGCCGTAAGAGTGATTTTGAATCTCCACATGATCTGATTCAACCAGCTCTTTCACCAGATCCCATGTTAGATAAGAATATGCCGGATTTAATTCTCCTTCGGCCGTGCTTTTGTCAATATAATCACCGGTTATGGAAATCACCGCCTTGCAGTCATATTTTTCCAGTAGGGGCAGTACATATACATAGTTGCTGTAATATCCGTCGTCAAATGTAAGCATTATAGGCTTTTCAGGGAGTTCACCCTTGTTGTAAACAAAATTTATAAGATCCTCCATGACAACTGTTGTATATCCATGCTGCTTTAAATATATTATATCACTTTCCATTTCTTTTGGGGAGACTATATATCTCCCTAATTTACGGGGTTCTTTTAAAACATGATGGTACATTATTATGGGCAGTCGCACCGATGGTTTTGCTGCTGTTGAAATTACATTGACCGCCGGCTCATAAGCCATGGAGAATATTAGCATTAAACATATTAATGTTAATATAATATTTTTAATTTTAACTGAAAACAAACAACCACCTCTTATTCTTCAATATTAAATGTTATGTGCTTAGATTCCATTTAATTACTTACTTTTTATTTCCTCGGAAATAGTAGCAAGACAACGTTCTATACATATATTATAGTATATAATTTTTATATTAAGGAGTGAATATATGGATAACAATAACAATCCTCAAATTTATGACAGTACTATGGATTACAGTATGTACAGCGAGGATATGAACGATGTTTTCAGCAACAGATATGATAGATATGATAACAGATATAATGAGAGATACAATGACAGATATTACAACAGATATGACAACTACTACGATAATGACGGAAGATACAACATCGATTTTAACAGAAGAATGAGGTATTATCAGTATCCATACTGCGACAGATACGGAAGATGCGAAAATCCGATCTGGTGGTTATTCTGGCCTTTCTTCTTCATGTAACACCGGTCAATTACAATTGTTTTATGCTTTACAGAAATAAGGACGCGCTATGCGTCCCTGCTTTTTTGCCATTTTTGTTAAAACTTCCTGCTGCCCGGCTTAATAGGTGTGCTGCCGCCCATGCACAAAGGACAGTTGTCTGCATCGTATGTTTCAAATTCTAATTCCGCCGCGCTGTAAAGAGGCAAGTGTATTTCGCTTGCTTTTCTGTCCACTATGCAACCTATGCCAACTACAGTACCTCCGAGCTTTTCCAAGGAATTCGCTGTTTCAACGGAAGATTTTCCCGTTGTCACAACATCCTCCATGATCAATATTTTTTCACCAGGCTTTATTTCAAAGCCGCGGCGCAGTGTCATAACATTATTTTCTCGTTCCGTGAAAATTGCCCTGATTCCTAACTGTCTGCCAAGTTCATAGGCAGCTGTTATTCCGCCCATTGCCGGACCTACTATTACGTCGATTTCAAGATTTTTAACCTTTTCCGCCACTATTGATATAACTTTTTCTGTTTTATCCGGATACTGCATAAGTTTTGCACACTGGCAGTATCTGTTGCTGTGTTTTCCTGAAGATAATAAAAAATGACCTTCAAGCAATGCACCGCATTCCTTTAATATTTCGACTACATTAATATTCATTTTTCCTCCTCTTTAACAGTTTATTCTGCGCCATTAGATCACACTATTCCTCTGATTTCATCTAATGTTTTTATTCCTTCACTGTCCATATATTCATTCAGACTGTTTATAATGTCGGCTGCAATGGTAGGTCTTACAAAATTTGCCGTTCCTACCTGAACCAGCGTTGCACCTGCCATTATAAATTCTATTACGTCCTCGGCACTCGTGATGCCGCCTATTCCGCAAATCGGAATCTTAACCGCTTTAGCTGTTTCATGAACCATGCGAAGCGCTATCGGTTTCACACATGGGCCTGATAAGCCGGCATATACATTATCAAATACTGCTTTTCTTTTTTTGATATCAATTGCCATCGCCTGGATAGTATTTATTAGAGATAACCCGTCCGCTCCCGCTTCTTCGCAGGCTATTGCCATATCCGGAATGCTTTCCGCATTTGGAGACAATTTAACCATGAGCGGCTTTTTACAGATTCTTCTTACCTTTGATACTATATCATATGCCACCGAAGACTTTATTCCGAATGCCATTCCGCCCGTCTTTACATTTGGACATGAAATATTAAGTTCAATTAAATCCGCATCTGAATCATTCAGTTTGTATATGCCTTCAAAATAATCTTCCTCACAATGCCCCCCGAGGTTTGCAATTATTACAGTATTGTAACTTTTCATCCTCGGCAGTTCACGGTTTATGAAATTGTCAACTCCCGGATTTTGAAGACCTATACTGTTAATTAAACCCATTGGTGTTTCCCAGAGTCTTGTTCCTGCATTTCCGCTTCTCTGATGCAGTGTAAGCCCTTTGCTGCATATGCCTCCGAGCACCGATAAATCATATATTTCTGAAAATTCTTCTCCGAAGCTGAATGTACCGGATGCAGTCAGCACAGGATTTTTAAATTGAATGCCCATTGCTTTAGTTTTTAAATCAGCCATCTTATCACCTTCTAAATTAATTCTTCCCCGGAAAAAACAGGACCGTCCTTACATGCTCTCTTGTTTCCGTCCCTGGTGACTACTGTGCATCCGAGGCATACTCCCATTCCGCACGCCATTCTTCTTTCAAGAGATACATAACACTTGACATTATTTTCTCTGCAGCTTTGTACTATTTTTTTCATCATGATTTCCGGACCACAGGCTAACACCGTATCATATTTGCCGTATTCGATATAATCCGTCACAAAGCCCTTCTCACCAACACTGCCGTCTTCGGTGACCACTACTGTTTTATCCGCATGGTTTTCAAATTCATCGACTTTATAAACACAATCCTTAAATCCAAGATAAGCATCGGCTTTTTTTCCAAGCAATTTTACCAGGTATAAAAGAGGTGCAGTTCCTATTCCTCCGCCCACAATCGCCGTCCTGCCCTGCAGCTCATTAATATCAAATCCGTTTCCCAATGGTCCGAACAGTTGAAATTCATCGCCCGGCCTCATTGTACTTATTCGTGTTGTCCCTGCACCTTCAGCTCTGTACAAAAATGTTACTCTGTTTTCATTCACGTTATTTACACTTATGGGGCGAGGCAGCAGGAACGAATTGTCTAATGTTTTAAGCATGAAAAACTGCCCCGGTTTGATTTCTCCCTCAAAATCCGCAGTCAATTCAAAAATTCTGTTTGACACAGGCCGATTTTCATTTATTCTGCTTCTAAAAACTTTCATTTGTCCTCCACATGCGAGCTTATGTCATCCCTCATCCTTATGGCTTCGTTGCGGGCACACAAGCTGAAATGTTTATCTCCGCTTTCTTCCTTTTTATAAGCCAGCAGAATTCTCCTTGACGAATTAACCACGGCACCGTTTCCGCCTATGAGGTACGCCGCAATATCCTCTGCTTTTCCTCCCTGGGCACCGTATCCGGGTATCAGCAGAAATGCTGATTTCAATTTATTTCTAAGAGACTGGCTTTCCTCGTTGTTTGTTGCACCCACAACCGCTCCCACAGAGCTGAAGCCGCATTCTCCGAGATTATTTTCTGCAAGCTCTTCAACCTTATCCGCGACATTTTCATATAATGTCACGCCATCTGTATCTTTTATATATTGAAAATCTCTGGCACCCTTGTTTGAAGTCCTTACCAGCACAAATATTCCTTTGTTTTTTTCTTTAATATACTTCATGAAAGGCTCAANNATGTACGGATTCAAAGTAACAAAGTCTGCTTCAAAGTCCTCGGTAAAATGTCCTGCCGCATACATTTCAGCCGTCTTTGATATATCGCCTCTTTTGATGTCTGCTATAGAAATCAGATCATTTTCTTTAATATACTTCAAAGTGTCTGAATATGCTTTCAATCCTTCAAGACCAAGCGCTTCGTAATAAGCCGACTGAACCTTGTAGCAGGCCGCCACGTTACAGGTTGCGTCAATAATTTCTTTGTTGAAATTAAATATGGCTTTTCCCTTAGACGGAAACTTGTCAGCAAAGCTTTCGGGCAGATAGCTGTAATCCGTATCGAGTCCTACACAGACATGACCTTTTTTTGCAACCTGCTTATATAATTTATCAACAATCATATTTTCCTCCGCTTATAAATGTGGCTGCTGCACAGCCTAATTGTCATCCGAGGCGATGGCGGCAGATCTCATCTAATGAGTTCTTTCGCCGGTGCCTCAATATGGCAGTTTAATAATTGCTTAGTGCAACAGCCTTATTCTTAATTTTGTTCATATGCCGTGTCACAATATACACAGCGGTATATCTTCTTCGCCCTGTCGGTGAGTTTAAACTTATGAACAATTTCCTGTTCAACAGATGTAATACACCTTGGGTTCTTGCATTTTGCTATATTATCAATTTCTTCAGGCAGTTCAAGATTTATCTTATTTATTATTTCGCCTTTATCAATTACATTGATAGTTATGTTTGGGTCTATAAATCCCAGTACCTTCAGATCCATGTTAAGATTATTTTCTATTTTTATTATATCCTTTTTTCCTAATTTATTGCTTTTTGCATTTTTAATTATGGCAACACTGCAATCCATTTTATCGAGATTTAAGTATTTATATATCTCCATCGCCTTGCCTGCCTGAATATGGTCAATTACCAGGCCTTTTTCAACACTGTCTATTTTCAGCATTATTTCTCCACCCCCAATAATTTCATAATTAAAGCCATTCTGACGTACATACCGTATTTAGCCTGCTTGAAGTAACAAGCTCTCGGATCTTTGTCAACTTCCACCGATATTTCATTTACTCTTGGAAGAGGATGAAGAATTATCATATCGCTTTTAGCCTTCTTTAGTTTTTCCATATCTAAGATATAGCTGTCTTTCAGTCTTATATAATCAGCTTCGTTGAAAAACCTTTCTCTCTGAACTCTTGTCATATACAGAACATCCAGTTCTTCCATTACGTCTTCAAGTCTTTCCACTTCTTCAAATTCAATGCCGTTTTTAATTAATATTTCTTCTCTTATATAATCGGGGATTTTTAGTTCTTCGGGAGATATTAATACAAACTTTATATTTTCATGCCTCGACAATGCTTTTATGAGTGAATGAACCGTTCTGCCGAATTTTAAGTCTCCGCAAAGACCTATTGTAAAGTTGTTTAATCTTCCTTTTAATGATCTTATTGTAAGCAAGTCTGTCAGTGTTTGTGTGGGATGCTGATGCCCTCCGTCACCTGCGTTTATAACAGGCATGTCCGTGCTCATAGCCGCAACTTTCGGAGCGCCTTCCTTTGGATGTCTGATTGCAGCTATGTCAGCATAGCATGCAATAGTTCTTATTGTGTCGGCAACACTTTCGCCTTTTGCAACAGAGCTTGAACTTGCTGAAGAAAAACCCATTACACTGCCGCCCAGCCTTAACATTGCTGCCTCAAAACTTAATCTTGTCCTTGTGCTCGGCTCATAAAACAATGTGGCAAGCACCTTTCCTCTGCATACATCCGCATATTGCGCTGGAGCTGCAGTTATTTCATCTGCAAGATTCAATACTTCGTCTAACTCCTCAATTGATAAATCCATTGGTTCGATTAAACTTCTGCCTTTTAACATTTTTCCTCCTTTTTAGCCTCTCCGGACTAATTTAAAGTTACATAAAAATAAAGTCTTCCTTGGCGCAGGAAGACCATAATATCTGAAATCTACTCTATCCTTCCCAGCCTCTCTGTGCCAGATTAAAGGTTATTTACTTTTTATTATTCTATAATATTTTTTTCGTCATGTCAACACATTTTTGTTTTAATTATTTATCTTCGTCAGATGTGTTGTTCTGGCCGGCTTCAGCCTGGCTGATAATTTTAGTTATTCTTCTTTCCACTTCACGCCTCGGCAGCCATACCTGTCTCTGACACGTTGTGCACCTAATTCTAAAATCGGCACCCACCCTGAGTATTTCCCAGTCATATCCGCCACATGGATGTTTTTTCTTTAATTTTACAATGTCCCCTACATTTAATTGCATTGGCACAATTACCACTCCTAACAAGATTTATTAAATTTGAGTTTTTGCGGTTTTGCAAAAAACCTTGCCTCGTTATAACATTACCGCATTGTCGGATTCGGCTATAGTCTCTACAATATCGTACATATTAGAAACTTTACCGACCTCCAATTTGTCCTTGATTTCAAAGAAATCAAGACATGTTCCACATGAAACAATTTTAACTCCGCATTCTTCAAGCTTCTTCAAATCATCTAAGGATGCCGAGCCGTCTGTAGTCAGTTTAACACCGGAATTTAAAAATATCAGAAAGCTTGGATATGGTTTTGTTTCTGACAAAGTATAGAGAAAACTTTTCATAAGAATTTTTCCAAGCTCATCCGAACCTTTACCGAGTTTATCACTGCCGATGACAAAACCCTTTTTATCCAGCTTTACAGTACTGCCTCTTTTATCGGTGAAGTCATCTCTTATAATTTCACATGAGCCTGATACTGCCTTATCAAGATATATGTATATACCGTCTTCTTTCTCTTCTGCTCTTGTGTTAAATTGAAGCTTGTTTCCAAACTTAAGCACATTTTCTCTGGCAGTTTCATTGTCAACAATTACTGTTATTTCCTGTTCGCCTGCATCAGCTTCATTCTTGGTCATAATTACAGGCTGAGGGCAGGCCTTTCCTCTTGCATCAACAATTCTCATTTCTTCCTCCTTAGTTTTTGTAGAATCCTTTATATGACAGGTAATTTAATATTAAATTGTTATCATAAAATATTTTGCTTGACTCCGAATTTAAAATACTTTGTACAAATCTTCCATCCTGCATAAATCCTATCAGCGGAGAGCTAAGAGCAAATATAATGTATAGTACAACGACGCTTTTCAAGAGACCTGTTCCTGCTCCGAATATTCTGTTTGTAAGATTTAATAACGGGAGCTTGAATATTACATCAATAAAATTAGATATCAATATCAATATGCCGTAAATAATAAGAAATGTAATTACAAAACTTATGGACCTAATTAGTATTATGCTCATATTATCCACAAATACAGCGAAAGTATCTGTGTGAGCGGCTTCACCCGAATTGATGATGCTGCTCAGAACATTTTTAAGTTCTGCCGGAAGGTGCATAGGTTCATTAAAAGATTTCACAAGTTTTTCTGATACTTTACTTTCAAAAAATTCATGGACTTTCACAAACAATTTTGTGTTTTTTAATAAAAAGTCTTCAGTCAGATAGTAAAATTGCTTGCTCACGCAAAATGATATTATGACGCCAAGCGTATCAAACAAGGTTTTTATAAAACCTCTTCTATAACCAAGAAAACATGAATAGCCTACAAAAATAATAACAAGAATATCGATGTAATTCATCTGAAACCTCCCTTTTATCCGTAGAACTTTAATTTTTATTTTATCTGTCCCATAACAAGCTTGTCTTTAGATAAAATACGAATGTTGCTGCCTTCTAACCTGAACTCGGAAATAATACCTTCTGTATTCTCATATATTTTATCTGCCTTTGTTCCATGTAGCAAATATATGCTGTTTTCATTATATACAAAAATCTTATCCCCGTAAACCTTTAATTTCTGAACATTTTCAGGAGTTTTACTCACTTCGGTAACCTTTCCTTCAAAATTATATGAAATGAGTTCTGTGGCTCCGTCTTTTTTAAACAATATGTAGATTCTTTGATTTTCTTTATTTATTTCACAATCCAATATTTTGTTATAAATTCCGTTTTTCCACATGAGTTTTCCGTTTGTATTGAAGTAATAAACATTATCCGTACTGATTACAACAACATTATTATTTATTATGCGTGTTTTTATCAGTATTTCATCTTCAATCGGCACATTCCACAGTTCAACATCATCTAATAAGTCAAAATATACCGTATTTGTTACTGCTCCATTTTCAAACCTCAGTGTTATTACAGAATAGCCTTCCGATTTATCACTTATTGATACACCCGTAATGCTTCCGTCAAAAACTTTGTTGTCTTCAATTATCTCATTGTTGTCATTCATAATGCACAGAAAATTTTGTCCCGAATCATTTTTCATTATAATGTAAGTTTTGCCGTTTTCACGTGAAACATTTACCATTTCCCCTTCAATTCCAGCTAATATAAACTTCTGATTATTTTTGTCCAGCACCTGTATTGTATCTTCCATATTTACGTTCTNNTCCATATTTACGAACACATGGTTATCCGTTACAAATACCCGGCTTGAAAATGCTCCGTCCTCATCTTTCCACACAACATTGTTGCTGTAATCAAGGAATTCAATTTTTTGATTATTATATGTTACAATTCCATTGCTAAAGAACTTAAATTTATCGAGAGTATCTAATTTAACCGTCTGCAAATTTTCTACATTATATACCTTATTTTCATCTAATAATGTCAAAAATTCTTTTCCATATGTAAAATATATTATTGCAAGTATTATTAATAGAAAAGTAATAATAAATGTAATCAGTTTTTTCATATATCTACCCTGTTTTTTTGTCCTACCGTATTTCATCATTAGCGCGCCGATATTCGCCTTGACACACTGATTCAATAAATACANNCATCAAATCAGATAAAACCGTTAGATTTTATTTCATTATATGTTTATTATATCAAATATATATATATCTTGCATTAAAAATAAATTAAATAGTAAAAATATGCCAGACAAGTTCTATCGCTCATTTAAGGAATTGTCAGCACAGATAATCGAAGGAGGCTGCTGCCGCGATTTTCCAACCGCTTAAGCAACAACCTCCTGATGTACTATTTTACTAAATACCTGATATTTCATCCAACGCTTTTACTGCTGCCATAATATCTGACTTTTTATTAAAAGGACCAACACCAAATCTGACTGCTCCCTTTTTTTCTGTGCCTATTGTTTTATGAGCCAGCGGTGCGCAATGCAAACCCGGTCTGACTGCTATGCCGTATTCCGTATCCAACCTGTATGCAACTTCAGAAGAATCTATGTCCTCAATATTGACAGGAACAACACCGCATCTGCCGTTTATGTCTTCCGGACCGTATATTTTGATTTTATGGTTCTTTCTCATCTCATTGATGAATATATCAAGAAGATTATTTTCGTGGCTGTAAATGGATTTTGTGCCCTTGTTTAAAATATACTTCAGTCCCGCGTTCAGCCCTGCAATGCCCGGAAGGTTATGAGTACCAGCCTCCAGTTTGTCGGGATAAAAATCCGGCTGCATCATGCTGCTGGACTCACTGCCGGTTCCCCCTTCCCTAAGATGTTTTATTTCCGTTTCACAATTTATGAGAAGCGCTCCTGTCCCTTGAGGTCCAAGCAGCCCCTTGTGCCCTGGCACCGCAATCAAATCAATATTGTGCTTTTTCATGTCTATATCCAACACTCCTGCGCTTTGAGCGGCATCAATCAGGTACAGAATATTTTTTCCTCGGCACATTTTCCCTATTTCTTCAACAGGCATTATTGTTCCTGTCAAATTTGAAACATGTGTCGTCACTACCAGTCTTGTGTTGCTTTTTACGGCAGCTTCAATATCTTCAACTTTTACTCTGCCATCCGGCGCACATTGTACAATTGTATTCTCAACTCCGTATTTCTCCAGTTCCTTAACCGGGCGCAGCACTGAATTATGCTCCATCGATGTTGTTATTACATGATCACCTGGATTTAACACGCCTTTGATCGCCTGATTCAAACTGTCGGTTGCATTAAAAGTAAATATAACTCTCATGGGATCATCCAAGTTAAAAAGCTGTGCCATCAATTCTCTTGTTTCATAAATTACCCTTGCGCCTTCTATTGCCATTGCATGACTTCCTCGTCCGGGATTAGCACCGTACTCGGTCATTGCCTTCATAACACTCTGGTATACCGATTTTGGCTTCGGGTATGTTGTTGCAGCATTATCTAAATAAATCATAAATATCACCTGCTACTATATTTTTAATCTATTATATGTTCACGTCTTGCAGTTTGATAATCATTTATCTTCATATATGATTTTGCCACCGCATATTGTATATTTTACCTTGCCGTACAATTCCCACCCCACAAATGGAGAGTTGCATGATTTTGAACAGAACTTATCCACAACCCATCTTTCATCGGGATCAAATATCAACAGATCTGCCACAGCACCTTCCTTAATTCTTCCCGAGTTTAAATTATACAGTCTGGCAGGATTAACTGTCATTTTTTCTAAAAGCTTAGAAATAGTTAAATAANNTATTTCTTACCAGAACAGTTATTCCCAGAGCCAATGCCGTTTCCAGACCTATAATTCCACTCGGTGCCTTCATAAATTCACGTTCTTTTTCCTCTTTTCCGTGGGGTGCGTGGTCCGTTGCGATTATGTCAATGACTCCGTCTTTTAGTCCTTCTATTATCTTAAGCCCGTCTTCTTCGGTCCTAAGCGGAGGATTCATTTTAGCATTTGTATTATATTTTAATACATCACTTTCCGTCAGCGTAAAATGATGCGGAGTAGCTTCCGCATAAATATCGGCTCCCACAGATTTTGCATATCTTATTATATCAACAGATCTACCTGAGCTCACATGCTGTATATTAACTCTTGCTCCTGTTTCAAGGGCCAGCAGGCAGTCCCTGGCTATCAT
>DMJQ01000159.1:9387-33872 GCA_003457065.1 Clostridiales bacterium | reverse complement strand
AATAACCGCAATCAGCACCACGGTCATTACATCCGTAAACCTGTAAACAAACTGCGTCGTGATTCCTACGACGTAATTTAAAGATGTGTAGAAAAACTGCAGTATGCTGAGCTTTCCGAACGTTAGCATGGCTGCCATAAACACCGCATTAATTTCTTCGGTAATTGTTTTAAACTTGGCAAAATCAGTCTTAAGCATATTTTTAATGCTCAATACATCCTTCAGGACGATCGTAAAAATTATTATCACCGAAAACAGCACCACTATATCGGAGACACTTTGACTGCTGAATTCATCGGAAAAATATTTTATTATGGTCAGAAGCATGCATATCACTATAATATTTATGCCTGTTTTTAAAATATCCCTGAAAAATCCCTGCTCGTTTTCAAGCTCATACAATAGATAATCTTTTAAGCTTATATCAAGCCTTCCTTTAAATGCATTTATGATAAGGTCTTTTATGTTAATGTTGTTATCCCTGAAATATGAATTGTTGTTATTTATGTAATCCTCTAAATTATCCACCGGAATTTTTTCAATGGCATCATCCACAGTCCCGGCAAATGCACGTGCATTAAACATTAAAATGATTATCAGAAATATCGTTATTTTTTTTTTCATCTCATCACCCGTTAACCAAAAGCAGTATTTGATCAAGGAATATCTTTATTACGTCCACAGAATAAATCAGAATTATCAGCTTTCCCGCTATCTCAACCTTTTTACCTACGGATTCATATTTCAGATCTTTGCAGAGAAGCGAAATGAAATCACAAATGTATGCTATGCCTACGATTTTTAAAATAGTTGTGAAGTATTCTGTTTTAATATTGTATCTTACAAATATATTTATGAACTCCTGTATATATCCTTTAAGCTCCCGGAAGAGCAGGAGCATTACCACGATGCCGAAAATAACCGTAATATATACCTTGAACTCTTTATTGAAATTTGAAATTGTGATGCCCAGAATAACTGTGATCAGTGCGATGAATATAATTTTTGCAAGCACCATATCATTCCTTTCATCAATACAAGTTGAATACTGATTTAACCTCCATGAACAAATCATTCATCATGCCGACGATGAGAGCCATTACAACTATCACTCCGGTAAGCGTCACAAACATTGCCTGTTCGTCCCTTCCCGTCTTGGTTAAAATCTGATTAAAAACTGCTACCACTATTCCAATTGCACCAACCTTAAAAATCAAATCAACATCCATAGTTCCCTCCTAAATCAAAATAACAGCGGCCAGGCATCCCACAAGTATTGAAATCCTGTTGTTCAGATTCTTTTTCTCGGTATGTGACCTTTCAAACTGCTTCATGGAATCTTCCATTTCCCTGATTGTGAGAAGAAGCTTCTTATCCAGAACATCCGAATACGTGCTCCCGTAGTAATCGATTATGTCAGCAAAATATTTATTGAACTCATCAGGCGCGTTTATTAATTCCTTCATGAAGCATTCGAATTCATGTTTGTTTTTTTCACTTTCTTTTAATTCCTGCTGCAGCCTGCCGGCAAGCCTTTTAATTTCATCGTTCTCATAGCTGTACTTCAAGTATATTTCTTCATAGGACATTTGCATGCTGCAGGAATATACCCGCAGATAGTCGGTAAAATCCAGCAGTTCCTTCATATTGTTCACACATCTGTCACCGCAGTCATTTACAAATTTAAAAATAAACTTAACTGCGACGATTGTTAGAACAAATAATGATGACTTAACCCAGATCATTAAAAATCACCCTGTTTCTCTCTAAATCAAAAACCTCTTTTACAATTCCGGGATTTTTGCTGTTTTTTAAAATTACTGCCCTGTCAAAGAAATTGCTGTCTATGATTGTTTTCATGTAGATGTTCTTTTTAACATCCTCAAGGCCGAACCCGTGAGCGGTGGTGATTATTTTCACTCCGCTCTTGAGCGCATACTGAACTATTTCAAAATCATCTTTTGAGCCGAGCTCGTCTGAAATAATAACTTTCGGAGAAAGAGCCCTGATGCCCATGGAAAATCCATCCCTTTTCATGCAGTATGAAAGCACATCCGTGCGGCGTCCGACATACATTTGAGGAATGCCGTCATATACGGCTGAAATTTCTCCCCTTTCATCTATAAGTGTAATGTCACAGCCCTCAAAGTAAGGGCTGCTTAAGCCGTCACTTAAGCTTGCGCACAAGTCCCTGATAAATGTTGTCTTACCAGACAGTGGGGGGCCGATTATTAATGTGCTGTAAATATTTTTGTTGGAACTTATAAAATATTTTATATAATTTTCTGAGCATCCCTTATATTCCCTCGCAATTCTGATATTTAAGGAAGTAATGTTTTTAAAGCCTTTAAATTTTTCTCCTTCGTATACGCAGTCTCCGCTAAGACCTACCCTGTGCCCTCCCTCGATCGTTATGTATCCGCTTCTCATTTCTTTTTCAAAAGCATGAATTGAATTTCTGGTCAGGTTGGCAACCGTTTCGTCAATATCTTTTCTGCTGACTTTATAGTCTCCCAGGAAGAAATCCGACTTGACTTTTTTTATTAATACCGGGCTGTTTATTCTCATTCTTATTTCCACCGTGTCATCCCCTAATAAAGAAGACTGCTTGGACACAATGTCTTTCAAATTGCTGCTTAGAAGCTTTAAAATACCGTTCATCATTTCCTCCGCTGATATCTGTTGTCCTCTTAATCTATAATATTATGAATATATAAAATTATGATAAATTGTATATATTTTTATATAGCCATAAGATGCTGTACATTGACAACTGCTGTCAATATGCCCGTTATTGAACAGTTAGAGAAAAATAGCAAATATACTTGATAATTTTTTATCAAATTTTAAAAAAGATGTTTACAAATATAAAAAGTATGGTATAATAACTTTGTAAACATCTTCAGGGCAGGGTGAAATTCCCGACCGGCGGTAAAGTCCGCGAACCGAAAGGTTGAATTGGTGAAATTCCAATACCGACAGTAAAGTCTGGATGGTAGAAGAGATTACTTGCATAATGTGAGCATAAAAATTTCTATCGAAGTTGCGCCTCTGAAGATTTCAGAGGCTTTTTAATGTCCTGACGGGCTACCTCTGATAATCTTTATAATTTCAGGAGGAAGAGATGAAAAACGAAATTTCAGTAAAACAAAGAAACAACACGAAAATAATTGCGAAAGTAGGAGTGCTGGCGGCGGTGGCAACCGTATTGATGCTGCTTGAATTTCCGTTGTGGTTCGCCCCCAGTTTCTATGAGTTGGATTTCAGCGAGGTTCCAGTGCTCATCGGAACATTTGCTTTAGGACCGGCTGCAGGTATCGCAATTGAATTTATAAAAATATTGATTAACTTTGTGTTAAACGGTACAGATACAGGCGGAATCGGAGAGATGGCAAACTTCATCGTAGGATGCTCATTCATAGTTCCCGCCGGATATATCTACAAACATAAAAAATCCTTCGCTACGGCAATTATAGGCCTGGTGGCAGGTACATTAGCACTGGCTGCGGTTGGCTCAATGATGAACTATTATTTACTGCTTCCCGTATATTCAAAGGTATACGGAGCACCTATTCAGGCATTCATAGATATGGGAAATTTAATAAACCCCGCAATAACAGATTTAAAAACACTTGTACTGTATGCGGTTGTTCCTTTCAACCTGTTCAAAGGAATAGTAGTATCATCGATTACTTTGCTTCTGTACAAAAAAATATCACCGATACTTCACAGATAATCATGAGATTTTAAGACGCGAAAGCGTCTTTTTTTTATGTACGACTCAATTTCCCAAAGTGTTTTTCCTGAAAAATGCCGGTATGTAAGCCACAACCGATTGCTGAAGCATAACCGTAAAGAGCAAATACCTTATTTTGCAAAAGAGACTGGATTCTCTTTTTTTTAGTATTTTTTAAATTAATTAACCTTGACGGCTATGTGTCGGAAGATTATAATTGTAATAACGTTTACATGAAAATAATACCATTATTAGAAAGGAATACTAATGAAACTTAAAATCTATTCTATAATTTTGTTTCTCAATTCATATTTGGCAGGACTTATGGTGCCTGTTTTAACTCTGCTGATTTTAGATAAGGGCGCCACGCTGAGCAATTTGTCCATCATATTAGGCATCTATGCCTTAACGGTGATACTGCTTGAACTTCCTACGGGAATAATAGCCGATATTTTCGGCAGAAAAAAATCTTTTTGCTTTTCATTGATAATTTCAGTCATAAGTTTTGCAACATTATTATTCGGAAGCGGCTTTATTTTTATGTGCATCGGAATGATTTTGTACGGATGCGGCAAAGCTCTTGCCTCCGGCTCTTTTGATGCATTGTTCATCGATTATTACATTGATAATTACGGAAAAGATAAGCTTCACAGCATTACACCAAGAATGTCGGTGCTGGAAGCACTGGGAATGTCCACTGGAGCTTTGTCCGGAGGATTTTTCCCTAAAATTTCAAAATCACTTTTTGTGGCGCTGGGTACATATGATTTAAACATCATAATAAGGATCATACTGTCGGCTGTTGTAATCGCACTTTCTTTTACTTTTATTTCCGAAACAAAGAATTATGATAAAAGCGAGCGCATATCCTTTAAACAGCACATTAAAAACAGTTCTGCCATAGTTTCAAAAAACAGCACTGTTATATGTATCTTCATCTCTGTTTTCGCAACGGGATTTTGCTTTAGCAGCTTAGAAACATATTGGCAGTCTCACTTTCTGACATTGCTGCCGGACAAGAGCTTAATGGGACTTTTTGGTTTGATGGCATTTTTATATTTTGCCGCAGCCACATTCGGAAGTATTGCTTCTAATAAAATAATTAAAAAATATAAATTTANNATGGCTTCCATACCCGAAGGCGTAATTTTAAACGGTGAGATTCCCAATGAAGTCAGAGCTTCGGTACTTTCCGTAAATTCACTGGTTATGCAGATAGGCGGATTATCCGGATCATTTTTATACAGCATTTTAATAAATTATATTTCAATACCGCAAATCTGGATGCTCGCTGCAGGAATTGTAATACTGACAGTTTTAATAATTTCAAAAAAGATGCTGTCAAAAACAACTCTCGAAAAAGAAGCGATTTAACAACCAAGTCCCACAACGGACTTTCACCACCAAGCTTCCGCCCATGCTGAATATACTCAAAAAAGACGCTTTATGCGTCTTTTTTATTAATATCTTTTTCTGCATCGGCGTTTAGAGCACTTTCCATACCCGATTCCGAGCAAAAACCATGGCACCCAATACATAAACATCATTCCTTTACATAAAGCTTGTCTTATTTTATGCAAGCTTGTCAATTATGTTACTGAATTTTATAAAATCGGCTACTTTGCAATTTCCCGATATTTATAATAATATTTTTTATCTATGTCGCGGCAGGTCATGGTAATTTATTATTTTATTACGGATTGCATATCTTGCATGGTTCATAACCCTGGTTTACTGCATCTTCTCTGCTTTTTATGGATACCTTGTTGCTTTCTTTCGTATTCTTAACCGAGCTGCAGTTTGGCAGGTGAAATTTTTTGGTATTTACATTGCCTATAAAATTTGATTCGCTTGTTACAGCGGTATTTTCCTGCTTGGCATCCGATTTCTCAGTTGATGTGCCGGAATTTGCTTCCGCCCACAGCCCTGCCTTTTTTTCACGAGCAGTCTTCTGCAGTGCCGTAAAATCATCCACGTATTTTACATTAGGCGGATATGTGGCAACTTTAGCATATCCTATGCTGAGCAGGTGCTTGTTGTACATTTCTCCGTCAAACCACACGTAAGCAAGAAGCCTGCCGTACCTGTCACGCTCCTGCACATCGAATTCCAAAGCAACCTCTTTTCCTTCAAGCTTGCTCTTGGTGTACTTTGATGTCAGTTTGCCTTCTTCGGAGTTCTTTTCTGCATTCGGATGCACGCTCTCTGGAGTATCTACTCCGATCAAACGGACTTTTTCCTTTGTTCCGTTAAAATCTACCTCAAGAGTGTCTCCGTCAACGACTCTGATTACTTTGTAATTGCCGTACCTGTATGCGGAATTAACAAGTACGGATTTTGTATTGTTGTCCCACTTTACATCGGCGCCAAGACTTTCGGCAACGAAACGAGCCGGCACATATGTACTTCCGTTTATTATTGCGGCCGGTACTGCCAATTCTGACGGAGAACCGTTAACGACAGCAGTTTTGTTGTCTATGACGAGCTTAATTGTTTTGTCTTTAGTCTTACCTGTAACTGTCCTGGTATTATTGTCCCATTCCACTGTTGCTCCAAGGCTTTCAAAAATTGCCCTCACGGGCACAAGTGTATTTCCGTCTACGGAAACCGGCGGATTCTCTAACTCTAACTTTGTATTATTTGCATAGAGATTTATGCTGCCGGCGGCAAATGCGTTTCTGAACAGAGCTGATACAACTAAAAGTATGCCTGCGCATTTTAAAATCTTTTTCATTACTTACCTCCATATATTAATTGTACTTTATCACGCAAGATTTTACAACCATGGCGGTTATTTTATGGTATACTCTGTTTGAGGTGAGTGTAATGTGCGGCAGATACTATTTTGATATATATGAAAAAGCGCTTGAAGAAATAATAAAAGAACTCGAACGGAATCTATACTGTGATTTTAAAACGGGAGAAATTTATCCGACAGATATTGCTCCCAGAGTTACAAAACAAGGAGTCACTCCGGCAAAATGGGGATTTCCGAAACAAAGCCATAAAGGCGTAATTATTAATGCAAGAGCAGAAAGTCTGTCCGACAAATACATGTTTAAAGGCCTTGTGAATTCTAACAGATGCATAATACCGGCATCAGGCTTTTTTGAATGGGAAAGAAATGATTCCGGAGCAAAAAATAAGGACAAATACTATTTTAAGCGCCCCGGGTCTGCATTGTACATGGCAGGACTGTTTAATTCTTTTCATGACAAAACAAAACAGCTGAGCTTGTTTGATGATACAGAAAATGAGCAGTTGTCCTATGTTATTATCACTAAAGATGCAAATGAGTGCATGGCAGGCATTCATGACCGCATGCCTTTAATATTCTCCGAGCATGAAATGCAGTATTGGCTAAAAGGCGGCAGTATGCAGGATCTGCTTAAGAGCAATAACGCTGTTCTGGAACATTCTATTTTTTGAACAGATACCAATCCTTGCTGTCAATTTCATATTTGATTTCGTACAGTGAGCCGTTGGGAGTCTGACAGACAAACACTATCCTTTTGTTGCCGACATACTTTTCTTCGTAAATTTTATTTATTTTCTGAATCCTCACAACTTTATCATCGAGTCTGAATTTTACAGGTTCGATTTTACCGCTTGCCACATTTTTTTCCGGATGAAAAATCGCCANNTTGGTTCATTTAAAACTTTCATATAATCACCTTCTATAGAATACTTGACATGGCAGGATACTCATCTTCGGGATATCCTCCCAGTACAGGACTTAGTTCCGTATTTGCGAAAACACCTCTGATTATTGCGGTATCTCCATATTTCCCCCTGATGCTGTCAATAACTTTATCAAGCTTTTCGCTGTTAATAGTATTGCGATCCTTAAACATGCTAAGCTGCTGAAATTTTGCAAATTCTAAATCTGAGACAGAAACACCCAGCTGTCGTATCGGTCTTGCGTCCCAGTGTTTATCAAACAGTGAGCAGATATTTTTGTAAATGTCGTTTGTGCAATCTGTGAAATAAGGCAGTTTCTTCTGCCTGGAAATATAGTTAAAATCTCTGTCTTTTATGCATATGTTCACTACCCTGCATGTCATTTCCGCTTCTCTCAGCCGCCATGCCGTCATTTCAACAAGACTCAATATTATTGCATGTGCAGTTTCCGTATCTGTTACATCAAATTTTAAAGTGGAACTGTTGCCAACGCTTTTTATTGGAGGTGCGGGTTTGAATGCTGATGTGTCAATTCCGTTGGCATAGGCATAAATCATACTTCCGTGAGCCCCTAAAGATTCATGAATAAGTTTAAAATCTATTTTTGCCAGGTCACTTATTGTGTTGATTCCCCACCTGTTTAGTTTTGGTTNNTTGTTCTTCTTCCAACCATAAAAAGCTCTTCTACAGGCAGAGGCCAGAGTTTTGTCTCTATCTCTTCCGGAAAACATGTATGGCATTTGTCCGGCTTTTCAAAATCTCCCGCCATTTTCGCCAGAAGTTTGTTCGTCGATATTCCTATGTTGACCGTATAGCCAAAGATTTCTTTTATGCTGTCCTTTATGCAATAAGCCAAGGCAACGGCACGTTTTCTGTCTATGTCCGTAAAACGCATAAAACATTCATCGATACTAAAGGTTTCAACATCGGGTGTGAAAGTATTTAAAAATTCTTTAAGAGCCCGGCTTGCCCTTACATAAACCTTGTAATTTGGAGGCACAACAAGAAGATCCGGACACAATTTTCTTGCTTCCATCAACGACATTCCGGTCCTGATTTTATATTTTTTTGCAGACATTGATTTTGCTAAAACTATTCCGTGACGATTCTGCTCATTGCCGCCTATTACAGCAGGAACCTGTCGTATGTCTCTTTCCATTCCCTGCTGTATTTCATATGCCGCAGTCCATGATAAAAATGCCGAATTCACATCTACATGCATAACAATCATAAAAACACCTTCTTCGAACTTTTGTTCGTCATGAGTATTATATCACATAATATAAATTTTAAAAGTGTAATTTTTGGATTTTTTAGTCGTAAATAGACAATACTGAAAAATTGTTTTATTGAAAGGTCATGAGCACTGTTTTGTAAGATAAAAATATAGAAAGCTACAAAGCAAAATGTGAAAATCTGCAGTTACTGCCGATATGGCACGACAATGCAGATGGATTTTGATTTATAATTTTTCGTAAAAAGTTCCTGCAAATAAATAATAAGCTTTCATTAAAAAAGCTATTTTATAAAGTTAATTCCATGTTAATCTGTCCTCTTTCATCTTTCCTTTTATATCCAAGACTTTCATAGAGCTTGATTGCATTAATGTTTTCAGCATCAACTGCCAGGAAACTTCTCTTCGCTCCATTCTCAATCCCCCAGTTAATCCCATGCACTATTAGCCGACGTCCTATTCCTTTTGAGTGATATTTAGGATTAACAACAAGCTCTCTAATCCATAATACAATTCCTTTATCACTGTCAAATCCATACAATATAACAAAACAAAGACCAACCACGTTTCCATCTACTTCTCCAAGGAATAAATATGAGTTTTCAGTATTCATCCATTCCCTGATAAGTTCTTCGGATTGCCCTGTAAATCCCCTGGAATACCCTGTACAACTTTTAGTTATCTTGCTTGCTATACTAATATCTTTTTCGCTAACCGTTTGAATATTAATATTATCCCTGCATGTGGTTTCCTTAGGTCTTAATTCCATGTTCCAATAATCCACCCACTCACTTACTATATTGAAACCTATATTACCCATCTCATCTAAAAAGTCATCCGGAACAAATTCAATGTAAATTTTGTCGTAATTAGATTCAGCCATCCTAATATATTCTATGGATTTATTCAATCCATTTAAAAAGCTTTCTATAGAATCAGCAGCCCAAAACAACTGGAAACTATGATTTGAATCCGATTCCCAGTATAATTCTTTTTTTATTACTGAATTCTGATACATAAAGATGACAGAATCGGTATCCATAATTAATTTTGCTTCTTTAATATCTTCCATATCTACATAATTTAATGAACTGTATTTTAGGCTATTTGCCTTTGAAATCACATTGTCATCGATTAACTCCTGTGAATATCTTTTATCCATTTTGGTTCCCCCTATTATTACTTAATATATTTTCGTAAAATCATTCCAAATCACTTATAAAAACTTTGCATTTCTGCATCACAGATAAGATTAATACATGCTATATCATCTAATGTTTCCTACTGCACACATGAAACAAAATTTTTAATCTCAAGATTATATCTCACCTTCAGGTATTCTTTTTTTCAAACTTCATATTTTACATATACAGGAATGCTCCTTGTACATTAAATTCTTAATATTGAGTTATATGTTTAAATAAATTAAGGTACCTGCTTAATCAATTATCTTTAGTAGAAATGCAACGATACCTGTTTATCCAAATATTAACTTTTTATAAATGTAATTACATTGTATTCATTTTTCCCCAAAAGTCAATAATATTATAGTATTATTTGCATAGCTTTTGAAATCTTAACATTAATATTAAAAAAACAATTCTAATTGAAAAATAACTTTAGTTTTTCTTTAATTTCCACAAAATCAACCGAATTTAATAATATAAAATATTTGATAGAGGGATGGTTATATTTGTTTGACAAGAACACCTTTTTATTCAGAATTTGAATATAAATGCGCAAGANNTAACGAAAATTAACAAAGGCTGTATTTCAATGAAAAAACAATTATTTCAAAGAAATTTTTTTCAAAAAAGTCATTCTGTTAAAATATTATGTATTTTCATTGAAAAATAAATGAATATTTATTGATGATTCTCATTCATCTTATTCCATTGCCTTGTATTATTAGTGTATTACGCAATTTACATTTCGTGAATGCATGTACAATGTTCTAAGCCCATTTCAGTATAGCAGCTTCATTTTGCAAAAAATAAAAAAATACCGATATTTAAACGGTACTTCTTATGTGGCAAATCGTGGTCAACGCGATTTTATTTTTAATTTTAACTAAAATTTTAATGGGAGTAAATACATAAGCCGAGTTTTGTATTAAACAGTCATCTATCTACCCTTACCGTTANNCTTGCGCGGCGGTTTCTTTCTGTTGCACTATCCTTAAGGTCACCCTCACCGGGTATTACCCGGCACCCTGCTCTATGGAGCTCGGACTTTCCTCATGCCTTAGCATGCGACTGTATAATTTACTCCTGTACTATATTACAACAATCAAATCATAAAGTCAATTGAATTATTATCCAATATTGCTTAATTGTTCAAACCAAAATTAATAATGTTTCACATAGATAATCATTTTCTAATTCTCGTCTCAATCCGCTCCATGAATTCTTCATTCAGTAAATTCTCCTGCTGGTTATCTTTCAATTACAATTATACCATCGTTTTCAAAAATTGGAATTAAAAAATCTCCGCATTTACAAAATGTAAGTACAGAGATTTTTTTATTTTTGATGAAATCCATCAGTATTTTATTTTATGTTATTTAGTTCATCCAGCCACAACGCATATGATGCGTCGCTGGGCATTCTCCAGTCTCCTCTCGGTGACAGGGAAACCGAGCCCACCTTTACGCCGTCGGGCATGCAGGAGCGCTTAAACTGCTGGGTGAAAAATCTTCGGTAAAACTTTTTAAGCGTTTCAAGGATAATTTCATTGGAAAATTCATCTTTAAATGCTTTTTTGGCTAAAAAATATATTTTTGCCGGTTCATATCCGTTGCGAAGCATATTGTAGAGGAAAAAGTCATTCAGCTCATATGAGCCCACGCTTTTCTCCGTAAACTGGGCAATATTGCCGTCTTTGTCAGGCGGCAGAAGTTCGGGACTCACGGGAGTGTCGCAGACATCCAGCAGAGCTTTTTGAATTTCGCCTGCTGTTTCTTCTTCGGCATACCATTTAACCAGGTATCTAACAAGAGTTTTTGGTATGCTGGAGTTTAATCCATACATCGACATCTGGTCACCGTTGTAGGTTGCCCATCCCAAAGCCAGTTCAGATAAATCACCTGTTCCCACAACTATGCCGTTTTCTTTGTTGGCAATGTCCATCAATATCTGTGTTCTTTCTCTCGCCTGAGAATTTTCGTATGTTACATCGTGCACGTCAATGTCGTGGTCGATATCTTTAAAATGCTGAATGCATGCTTTTTTTATGGATATTTCTTTCGTCGTGACTCCTAATTCGCGCATCAATATCAGAGCATTGTTGTATGTTCTTGAAGTTGTGCCGAAACCTGGCATTGTTACAGCCACTATGTTGCTCATGGGCAGCTTTAACTTTTTAAATGCTTCGACAGTTGCCAGAAGCGCCAGAGTGCTGTCAAGTCCTCCAGATATGCCCACAACCGCTTTTTTAGTTCCTATTTTGTTTAATCTCTGATATAGTCCTGTAGACNNCAGGTCGTACGGAACAAACGGCATTGAGTCAATTTCTCTTTCCAGGTCGTCATTTTCAGAGAAACCAAGTTCGAAATCTACATATATGTAATTTGATTTTTCATGCCTTCCCATGTAGGTGTTAAATTTTATCCGGTCATTTCCCAGCTTTTCTAAATCAATGTCGCCGTAAACAATGCTTGGCTCCATGGAAAATCTGTCTTCGTTAATTATTGCTCCGTTTTCCGCAATCAGACCATGCCCTGAGAAAACCACGTCTGTTGTGCTTTCGGTCTGGCCTGCCGATGAATAGGCATATGCCGTAATGCATTTTGCAGACTGAACCTTGACTAATTCTCTCCTGTATTCCGGCTTGCCGATTGTTTCATTGCTTGCAGAAAGATTTAGTATCAAATTAGCTCCAAACAATGTGTGATAAGAACTCGGCGGAATATTAACCCACAGATCCTCGCACACGTCGATTCCTATGCAAAGCGTGGACAAAGAATCTCTGAACAGCAGGTTCTCATTAAAATCTGCCTCCTGTCCGCACAGTGTGACTTTGTCGCTGATTCTTGAAACCGATGAAGCAAACCATCTTTTTTCATAAAATTCATTATAATTTGGCACAAATGTCTTGGGAACAACGCCCAGTATTTTCCCGCCTTTTAATAAAACAGCGCAGTTAAACAGCTGATTGTCAGCTTTTACAGGCATTCCCACAACAATTAAAATATTCATGTCCTTTGTTTCAGCAAGCAACATTTTAAGAGCATCTTCCGCTCCTTTAATCAATGTTTTTTGATTGAATAAGTCGCCGCAGGTATAACCTGTTATGCAAAGCTCCGGAAACAATACTACCTTTGCTTTTTTACTTTCAAAAGCTGTTTTTGCCATTGAGATAATTTTTTCTGCGTTAAACAGTGGATCTGCCACTTTAATTTCCGGAATGGCAACAGCAATTCTTACATATTCAAAATTTTTCATTTCGCATCCTCTAAATTATGAGTTCTTTTACGGTGTTTTTTTCTAAAAGCACTACATTTAAATTTAATTTTTTATTTTTTTCTAAAATATTTTTTAGATTTTCTAATGAATGGTACTCGGTGTAATAGTGACCGGCATCAATAATGCACAAATTGTTCTGAAGAGCCGCCTGTGCCTGATGATACTTTATATCACCGGTTATGTATACGTCAGCACCTTTATTTACCGCATCCTGAATAAAATCGCTTCCGCTTCCGCCGCAGAAGGCAACCCTGCTTATTAATCTTTTTTCATCGCCGCAGTACAATCTTAAATATTCCGCTTTCAGCAAATCTTTGACTTTTCTTGCATATTCAACTACATTTTCAGGCTCCACGGTTCCTATGCCGCCGTATCCACAGTCTTTGTCAACGGCATGAAGCAGGTCATAATTTTCGATCATGAGTTTCTCTGCCAGTTTATGAATAACACCCAGATCAGCCATGTCAAAACTTGTGTGCATGCTGTACAGATTAATATTGTTGGCTATGAGTTTTTTTATTATTTTTCCTTCATATGTGCTGTAATCAATTGATTTCAACGAAGAAAACAGCAGCGGGTGATGAGTAATAATCAAATCCGTATTGCAGCTGACTGCATAATCAACGACTTCAGAACTGATATCTAATGTTAACATAACATTGTTTATGTCATTACATAAATCACCTATCTGCAATCCGCTGTTGTCCCAGTCTTCCTGCGGTTTGATTCCCAACTCTTTTTCTAATAATTTTACAACTGAATCGACGTTAATTTTTCATCAACTCCTTTATTTTACTATTTTTCTTCCTTAATGTATCTATTTTTTCATTATAATCNNTATATTTTCATTTATGTCTAATATTTTTTTCAGATATTCCGTCATTAAAGGTTCTTTCTTATCAAGGAGTATTTTGCTTATTTCATAATATATTTCATTTTCAACACCGGCGTTTCCGGACACTGCTTTAATAATGAAATAGTAGTGATGAAGCTCTTTTACAATATTTTCATCAATAATCCTGAATCCATTTTCATACAGATAGCGCCTCAGCCTGTCTGCGGTTGTCATAGGCTGAAGAATAAGCTGTGATGATCTCAACGCGATATTTTTGGAGGTTTCGATTATGTCTGCAATCAGTTCTCCGCCCATGCCTGCGATTATTAGGGCATCTGCTTCATTTTCATTCAGCACGGTCAATCCGCTTCCAAGCCGGAAATCACACCGGGATTCTAAATCGGCACTTGTCAAATATTCAATCGCTCTGTTTAATGGTCCTTCATTTAAATCTGTGGCAATTACCTTTTCGCATGTATTATCTCTCAGGAGCATTTCGGCCACATATCCGTGGTCTGTTCCTATGTCGGCCGCTACGCCGCATTTTAAAACCATTGATTTTATGCATTCTAATCGATTCATAACTGTCTCCGTGTCATTAATAATAATTAAAAAAATAGAGAGAATGTCTCTCTCATATGGTAAGCAATGGCTGCAGGCGAAGCGACAGAGCAGCAATTGTAAAATCAATTGCCGGTCAATCGCTCGTTGTATCCATTACAATTTTGCAATCTGTTTTTATTCAAGATAATCTTTTAACTTTTTGCTTCTGCTTGGATGTCGCAGCTTTCTAAGTGCTTTGGCTTCAATTTGCCTTATTCTCTCTCTTGTTACATCAAATTCTTTTCCCACTTCTTCCAGCGTTCTGGCTCTGCCGTCATCCAGACCGAACCTTAATCTTAAAACTTTCTGCTCTCTGTCGGTAAGCGTGTAAAGAACTGATGAAAGCTGTTCTTTCAGCAAAGTAAATGTAGCCACGTCTGAAGGCGCCTGAACTTCATCATCAGGAATAAAATCTCCAAGATGGCTGTCTTCTTCTTCTCCTATAGGAGTTTCCAGTGAAACAGGTTCCTGCGCGATTTTAAGGATTTCTCTGACTTTATCCGGTTCCATTTCCATTTCCAGAGCTATTTCCTCAGGCGTCGCATCTCGGCCTAATTCCTGCAGTAGCTGCCTTTTTATTCTTATAAGCTTGTTGATGGTTTCAACCATGTGTACAGGTATTCTTATTGTTCTCGCCTGGTCGGCGATAGCTCTTGTAATTGCCTGTCGAATCCACCATGTTGCATATGTGCTGAATTTAAATCCTTTTGTGTAGTCAAACTTCTCAACAGCTTTAATGAGTCCGAGATTTCCCTCTTGTATCAGGTCCAGAAACAGCATGCCTCTTCCCACATAACGCTTGGCAATACTTACAACAAGTCTTAGATTGGCTTCCGCCAGTCTTTTCTTGGCTTCTTCATCGCCCTCCTGCATTCTTTTAGCCAGCTCGATTTCTTCGTCGGCTGTCAAAAGAGGAACCTTTCCTATTTCTTTTAAGTACATTCTTACGGGGTCATCAATATTCACACCCTTCAATATATCATCATCTGACTGACTTACAAAAAAATCAGTGTCTTCTTTTATTTCTGATTCATCCGCGTCGTCAACTTTTTCAGGAATCATGTCATCCTGAAAACCAAGTATCTCAAGATCATTATCTTCTGCCTGCTTATAAAAATCATCTATGAATTCAGGGTTAATGTCCAGTTTTTCAAATGATCTCAATACTTCTTTATATGTTATAAATCCGTTCTTTTTGCCTTTTTCAATTAATTTATTCTTTATGGAATCAATTTTTTGTAACATCTCAGCATTTTTCTCAGATTCATCTTTTGTATTCGCGTTTTTATTTTCACCCATGGGTTAGTTAACCTCCTCTTTAGTTGATTTAATTTTTTTAGCGAGGCTAAAAATTTCATTCATCATTTCTTTTCTGTCCGCTGAATTTTCAGATTGTGTTAAATTACCGGTCAATATAGTTCGCTTCTTTTCATAATATTTTATTTTAAGTCTTTTAATACAATCTTTGAATAAAGCCTCTAAATTATCATAATCAACATCGTCATACCGCAATAAAGTATCAACATCCATTTTATCTTTTATAATATTTTTCAAGCTATCCTTATCAATACTGATATCATTGATTCTGCATTCGTACATTTCTTTAAATATGTCATAGTATTCCAAGTCCCTGAATATGTCTTCATTAACTATCTCTTTTAATTGCAGTGCAAAATCATTGTTCAAGAGTATGAGTCTGATCAGCTCCTCCTCATGAGATGTTGTAATTTTATGTACCTGCATAAAAGTTTTCACAGGTTTTGCGGTTTTAACAAAAGTTACTTGTTTAGTACTCTTCTTATTGTATTCTAATATTATAGACTCTTTGGAAACACCCACTTTTCTTGATAATTTTTCAAATATTAATTCTTTTTCTATTTCACTGGTTACATTTGCTATATTGTCAAAAAATTTATTTATATATTCAACTTTGTCAGAATTTTCATAAATTTCTTTATAATGAAATTCTAAAAAGCTATAATAATCTAAGGAATTTTCGATTAATTTGTCGAAATTTATTTTTCCGAACTTATTCAGATACTCATCAGGGTCTTTTGCATCCTTCATTATGATTACTTTAGCATCCAAACTGTTACGCTTAAACATATTCATTGCCTTCAAAGCGGCTTTCTGTCCGGCATTATCGGAATCAAACGACACGTAAAAGTTCTTTGAGTATCTTTTCATCAGTTTTATCTGATTGTCCGTCAAGGAGGTTCCCAATGCAGCAACCGCTGTATTGTAACCATAGGTGTGCATTTTAATTACATCCATGTAACCTTCTACCAGTATAAAGCTCTTATCCTTAACAGCTTCCCTGGCTAAGTTTAATCCGTACAAATTGTAGCCTTTGTTAAAAATTAAAGTTTCAGGGGAATTAAGATATTTGGGAAGAGAATCATCCAACACCCTGCCTCCAAAACCTATTATTCTTCCCTTAATATCAAAAATAGGAAACATTACTCTGTTTCTGAACCGGTCATAATAAGAATTGTTTTTTTGACTTTTAATAATCAGCCCTGTTTTTAAAATATATTCTTCCGTATAACCCTTGCCGGTTAAATATTTTAGCAAATTATCCCATTGGTTTATAGCATATCCAATTCCAAACTTTTTTATTACATTAATGTCAATTTTCCTTGAATTAAGGTAATTCACTACATCAGGGCACTTCTTTAAATTTTTATAGAAATAAATAGCTGCATCTCTGTTTATTTTGTACAGCCTGTCCGCCAGCTGTTTCTTTTCGTTGTACTTTGCAGATGAATTTGTCTGCTCTAAAACAATTCCGGCTTTTTTTGCCAGATATTCGGCCGCCTCCACAAATGTGTAGTTCTTATACTTTGTGAGAAAGCTTATGCTGTCTCCACTTTCGCCACAGCCAAAGCAATGGAACATCTGTTTATCCGGAGAAACAATGAATGAAGGAGTTTTTTCCTTGTGAAACGGGCAATTAGTACTGTAATTGCTCCCTGCTTTTTTCAAGGGCAAAAATTCTTCTATTACATCTACAATATTATTTTCATCCAGAATTCTTTTAATAACATCTGAATCCAATTTATAGGGCATACCATCACCATTATCTTTACGTTGAATTTAAATTATAGCACAGCAAAATAAGCTTGTCAACAAAAAAGTATATTGCTCATTGCCGCCAAGGCTTGGGTATGTATAGTTCCTCAAATATTTTCATTGCATAGCGGTCGGTCATTCCCGCTATATAGTCCTTGATAATCTCGCTTTTGCTGAAATTATTTTCTTTGTAAATTTTCAGATAAAATTCCGGAAGTGCTTCAAAATGTTTAGTATAATATTCAAATATTTTTTCGACTATGAACGTTGTCTTGTCTTCTTCGCTCTTGGCTATCTTATTGTAATATACATTTTCAAACAAGAACTCCCTAAGACCTGCAGTATAGCGGTCTGTACCGGGGCTCATAGATATTTTGTCTTTATCAATGCTGTTGTTAATCACATCAACAATCATCGTATTTATTCTTTGTCCGTGAGTGTGGCCCAGATGCTCTAAAAATTCCTCCGGTATCTGGCCGGGTTTTATAATACCGGCTCTTGCGGCATCATCTATGTCGTGGTTAATATAAGCTATTCTATCTGATATGCTGACTATTTGACCTTCAAGCGTGGAAGGTCTGTAACCCAGCGGGTGATTTAGAATTCCGTCTCTCACTTCCTCAGTAAGATTCAGTCCCTGATTGCCGTTTCGTATTTCAAGAAANNCCTCTTGTTCTGTAATGGTCACCTTCGGGAGACAAGAAAACCTGAGTTTTGTGCTTTAATCTTCTGAAAGCTTTTGAATGAAGAATTCTGTCTCTGTCTCTTTGGTATTCCGTCCTTATTTCACATTTCGGCTCATCGTATATTCTTCCCTTGGAAAATTTACTTTTTGAAGCCCTATCAGATAAGTTTAAAATTTCAAATTGCTCATACTTCTCCCTTATATTCATCCGCACCACTTCTCTCTATAAATTATTTGTTATTTTCCGATATATAATCAAGTATTATAGATGCTGTTTCTTCAACTGCCTTGTCTGTTGTGTCGATTACTTTACAATTAAGTTCTTTCATGATATTTTCGGCATACTTCGTCTCCGCAAAAATTCTTTCCATGTTTGCATAGTTTGCCGTGTCCTTAAGCCCCATGGACTTAAGTCTCTCTCTTCTGATTTTATTTAAATTTTCAACGTTCAAAGTCAATCCGACTATTTTTTTCGATGAAATGAGTTTCAGCTCATCCGGAGGGCTCACCTCGGGAACAAGCGGGATATTTGCTACCTTTAAATTTTTGTGAGCCAGATACATTGAAAGCGGTGTTTTTGAAGTCCTTGAAACTCCAACAAGCACTATATCTGCTAAAAGAATTCCTCTCGTATCTTTGCCGTCGTCATACTTTACGGCAAATTCAACCGCCTCAACCTTTTTGAAATATCTTTCATCCAGCTTCCTTAAAAGGCCCGGTTCCTGCTTCGGAGAAAGCCCCAACTGCTTAACGAGAGGGAGCAATACGGGAGTCATGATATCAACTGCTCCGATATTATTTTCCGCCGCCTTTTTTGTCAAATAATCTCTTAATTCTTCAACTACAAGAGTGAATACTATAAAAGAATTTTCTTTCGATGCCTTATCGATCATACCGTCTATTGCTTCCTTGTCATTTACGTAAGACACTCTTTTTATATCAAAATCTACCATATCAAACTGTCTTATTACAGCTTTGGCCACTTGTTCGGCAGTTTCACCCAATGAATCGGAAACCGCATATATATTTATTTTCTCCATAGGTACCTCTTTACTTGGATATTTCCAATAATACTTTAGTAATATTAGTCTTGGATATACGTCCTAAAGCTTTTATTTTTCCGTTCGGTAAAGCTGTTGCAATTGGAATGCAGTCAACTTCATTTTCTATTATTTTTTCTGCCGCATCAATTATTGAATCATCCTCGGCACAATACACGATTTTAGGCATCCTTGTCATTATGACACCTACTGGTATTGTCGTCAGATCAGTTCCGCCCATTGCTGCTTTAAGCAAATCTTTTCTGGAGATTACTCCTTTAAGCGCTTCGTCCTCAACAACAAAAAGCGTTCCTACATTTTCAAGAAATAAAGTAACAATTGCATCATAAACGCTTGTATTTTCTGATACGTTAATCGGAAGTGACTTTATTTCAGAAACCTTTATTGCAGACAGCTTTTCAACAATATCTCTGTTGCTTTTTTTGCCGGATATAAAATAGCCTACCTTAGGCTTTGCATCAATTAAGCCGCACATAGATAGAACCGCCAGATCCGGCCTCAGAGTAGCTCTTGTATATCCTACTTTTTCTGCTATTGATTCTCCAGTAATAGGCTGATGCTTTTCAATTATTTCTATAATCATATTTTGTCTGTCTGATAATTTTATATGAATCGCCCCTTTTCCTGAACAATGAATCTGTAATATGAGCAACCGGCTAATAATAGAGCAGCAATGGATATGTCCATTGCCAGTCTATTTTTCTCAGTTGCTGTAAGTATATAGTTTTAGAATTTTATTTTTTCATTAATAAATTGCACTAAATCATCAATTTTCACTCTGGTTTGTTCCATCGTGTCTCTGTCTCTCACTGTTACGGAACTGTCTTCCAATGAATCAAAATCGTAAGTAATGCAGTAAGGAGTACCCACTTCATCGTGTCTTCTGTATCTTTTTCCGATGCTGCCCGCATCATCATAATCAATATTGAAATGCTTTTGCAGGCTGTGGTAAAGCTCTGTTGCCTGTTCATTAAGCTTTTTGGTCAACGGGAATACCGCTGCCTTAAATGGTGCCAAAGCAGGATGAAGCTTTAAAACAACCCTGTCGCTTCCGTCTTCAAGAGTTTCCTCGTTGTATGCGTCGACTAACAGAGCAAGCATTACCCTGTCTGCTCCCAGTGACGGCTCTACACAGTATGGTACATATTTTTCATTTGTAACAGGATCCTGATATGACAAATCTTCTCCTGATGTACTCATATGTGCCTTTAAGTCATAATCCGTCCTGTCTGCGATGCCCCAAAGCTCGCCCCAGCCGAACGGGAATAAATATTCTATATCCGATGTGGCATTGCTGTAATGCGACAGCTCGGCCTTCTCATGATCCCTGAAACGTACATTTTCTTTTGTAATTCCAAGATCCAATAACCAAGTCATGCAGAATTCCTTCCAGTAGTAGAACCATTCCATGTCTTCTCCCGGCTTGCAGAAAAATTCAAGTTCCATCTGTTCAAATTCTCTTGTTCTGAACGTAAAGTTTCCCGGAGTTATTTCGTTTCTGAATGATTTTCCAATCTGTCCTATTCCGAAAGGAAGTTTTTTTCGGGTAGATCTCGCTACATTTTTAAAGTTTACAAAAATCCCCTGAGCCGTTTCCGGTCTCAAATATAATTCTGACTGTGAATCTTCCGTCACACCCTGGAATGTTTTAAACATTAGGTTGAATTTTCTTATTTGTGTAAAATTAGAAGCTCCGCATTCAGGACATGAAACCTTGTGTTCAAGTACATAAGCTTCCATTTGGGAATTAGACCATCCGTCAACAATCTGTACTTCGCCATTTTTCTGCATGTGATTTTCAATTAATTTATCCGCTCTGAATCTCGCCTTACATTCCTTGCAATCCATTAAAGGGTCGCTGAATCCTCCTACGTGACCTGAAGCCACCCATGTTGTTGGATTCATCAGTATTGCAGCATCCAGTCCCACGTTGTGTGGGCTTTCCTGTATGAATTTTTTCCACCATGCTTTTTTAACATTGTTTTTGATTTCAATTCCCAGAGGACCATAATCCCATGTATTTGCCAGTCCTCCGTATATTTCTGATCCTGGGAATATTATACCCCTTGATTTTGAAAGCGAAACAAGTTTCTCTAATTTGTTTTTTTCATTCTTTGCCATGACAGCCTCCATAATTTAAGATTATTTTCTCAAATGGGATTAGGGTAACGCAGCTCACCAATTTTTACAACTATCGCAAAAATCGGGAATTCGATGCGGCTGACCTATCGATGTTTTTCAGAAAAATCTGGAAAACCGGGTTAGGGCATACAAAAAATCTCTCATCCAATATAGGGACGAAAGATTAATTCCGCGGTTCCACCCTATTTGACAAAGCAATTGCTCTATCCTCTTTAAATAAACGACTCAAAAGCTCCCTTCATCCATATATCATTATCAGCTCCCACCTTATCTGACTCTCTGCGAATTCAATATGGACTACTCTTCTTTTTCACAGTCTAAACAGTAATTATAATGTAACAAAATTACGTTTTTATGTCAAGAGCTATTTAAAAATCGTCATCATTTTTATTGAAAGAGTCGGTGATATCGTCCTTTAAATCAGATGCGCCTTTCATGACATCATCTTTTAAATTTGTGGCTCCTTTTTTCACATCCTGCACAACATCCTTTACGGCACCCATTCCTTCATCGACTTTTTGTCCTAAATCAACAACATTGCCGTCAGCCTGTGTTATTTCTACCGAGCATTGAGTGAGAAGCGCTGCCGTAATACCTGCCGCAGACAGGAAAGGAGCAATAAAAGCACCTATTAATCCTGCCGTTACTGGCAGATTGATTATAACTTCATTATTTTTCTTAATTGTAATTTTAGTCGCATTTCCCCTTGCAATAATGTCCTTCAGCTGGTTCAGAATCTGCTCGCCCTTATTATTGGACTGATACGATGATTTGTTCTTATTTTTGTTTTCTATCAATATTATTGCTTCAAGAACGTCACCGCCTGCTGCCTCAAGTGCTTTCTTTGCCGTCGAATAATCTGTATCTGTGCGCTTAAGTATATCATCTATCTTTTTTAATGTTTCGTTTTCCATATGCCATCCTTCCTTTTTTAAAGTAATTTTAAAGTAGTGAAATTATCTTTGCCAATATAATAAAACAAGAAATTTCTTATTACTTGCAAGATTTTTTGGTTTACTTCAATAGAGTCGATATCTTCAAACTTTGATTTTAAAATTCTTTCCATAGTTAGTATTTCACCATAAGTTACATTTATTCCACTTCCATAATTTACGCACCTGCTGCAGAACAAGCCTCCTTCTTTGATTGAAAATACAGAGTCTTCTTTAATTTCTTTTCCGCATGACAAACAATGTTTTAAATACGGTCTATATCCAAGCATTGATACAAGCTTTAATTCATATGCCGCAGTAAGTTTTTCAAAATCTTTTGACATAGTACAAAGATGAGAAAGCACGGCGACGGTCATGTCAAAAATTCGGTAATCATAATCATTTTCCTGAGCAACATAGCTTATGAGCTCCAAAACATAATTTCCGTGATAAAATGCATCAATGTTGTTTTTAAGATTGTAGAAACTGTTAATCAGTTCCGCCGATGTAATTATGTACATATCTCTTGACTTTGTCATTGAGCATTTTGAATATGCAAAAAGCTGGGATGCATTTATTAAATGCGAATTGCTTTTTTTTGAACCTCTTGCAATCAGCTGTATTTTGCCTTTCGTCCTTGACAATGCATGAAGTATTTTATCATTTTCCTTATAATTTACTTCCTTCACCACAAGAATTTCATCTGTTATCATTTTTTATCGTATCCCAGTGTTTTTAAAAGATAATTGTTATCACGCCAGTTTTCGGATATTTTTACAAACAGCTGCAGGTTTACCTGGCTGCCCAGAAGATTTTCAATATCCTCTCTGGCACTTTTTCCGATGCCCTTTATCTTTCTTCCTTCCTTGCCTATGATAATGCTTTTGTGCGACTTTTTCTCGCACAGTATGTTCGCCCTTATGTCAACCAGATCTCTGTTCTTCCTTTCCTTCATTTCCTCTATTTCTACCGCAATGCCGTGAGGAACTTCATCCTGAAGATACATGAGAGCTTTTTCCCTTATTATTTCTGCAACAACAAAGCGTTCCGGCCTGTCTGTTATATAGTCTGACGGAAAATACATCGGTCCCGGTTTTAAATATTTAATTATGAGCTTAAATAAAGAGTCAACACCCACATTATTAAGTGCCGACATTGGCAGTATGTCATCAAAAACCTTGTATTTGTCAAATTCCTGTGCCATCCTTACGACTGTTTCCTGGTTAAGCTTATCGATTTTGTTTATGGCAAGTATTTTTTTAACTTTTAGCCCTTTGATTTTTTCGAGTATGAATTCATCGCCCGGGCCTATTTTGTTATTTTCGTCTGTGAGCATTACCAGTACATCCATTTCTTCCAATGCCGTGTCGACTTCGTAGTTCATAAACTCACCCAGATGGGTTTTCGGCTTGTGTATGCCCGGTGTATCTAAAAAAATTATTTGAGCTTCGTCATCAGTGTAAACTGTTCTTATTTTATTTCTTGTTGTCTGAGGCTTATCCGACATTATTGAAATTTTTTCTCCAATCATTGAGTTCATTAATGTTGATTTGCCTACGTTCGGTCTTCCTATAATCGTTACGAATCCAGATTTAAACATATTTATCCTTTCTCTTTTGTTATTCCAAATCTTCCGGTCCAAAGCTTTCAGGGAGCAGCTCATTCAGAGTATATATATCGTATGAATCTATATTCTTTGCACAAATTACTTTTATATTCTTTCCGAATTCAAGCATAAACTGCCTGCACACCCCGCACGGAAATGATGTCTTTGTTTCGCTGCCCACCACGGCAATTTTCTCGATGTCCCTGTAGCCTTCCGATACACACTTTGAAACCGCAACTCTCTCGGCACATATGGTGGGTGAGTATGATGCCGATTCTATGTTGCAGCCTGTAAATACTTTTCCGCTTTTAGTGTATACGGCCGCCCCAACCTTGAATTTTGAATATGGGCTGTATGATTTTTCCCTCGCCTCCATGGCAATTTTTATCAATAGTTTATCTTCCATAGTACCACCCTTTATATTTATTTATTCTG
>DMJQ01000159.1:0-9341 GCA_003457065.1 Clostridiales bacterium | reverse complement strand
TAAAACGCAGATAAAACTTTAATTTTTCATCATACACGTAGTCTGTTGTGTTTTCTTTATTATATGTAATGTTTATTTTTGCCGCTTTTGAGACTTCATGTTTTTCCGACAGTTTAGAGCTTTTTTTATTGAAATTATATTTTTCATAATTA
Organism: Clostridiales bacterium; assembly: GCA_003457065.1. Taxonomy (GTDB): domain Bacteria; phylum Bacillota; class Clostridia; order Tissierellales; family Sedimentibacteraceae; genus Sedimentibacter. The sequence continues at coordinate 9,189 of DMJQ01000159.1, read as the reverse complement.
CCTTCGGTTCTGAATCCAACTCTTTTTGCTTCATCCCTGATAGATTTTAATGTCGTGTACATGTTGTGTGGAGCATATTTTCCTGTATCGTTGTAGCGCCACATGGCTCCAGAATACAGTCCGTCAACATCTGCGGTTCCGAGTTTCTTTATTTCAGCAAATGCGTCCTCGCTTCCGCCCACATGTACAAATACAGCATCATTTTCCATTGCATAATAAATTATGTATGGCCTCGCGCTTCTTACGGGGCCCACCCTTTCAGGTTCTTTGGCAAGATAAATTGCCAGATACCTGGTATACGGATACTCCACCTGGAACTCATAGACTATTTCCGCATCCTTAAGACCTGCCTGCCACCTGGCGGCAGGATGATTGTCAAGAGATACTGCGACAGGTCTTTTTGCCAGGTCTTCAGGATAATATTTCAACCCATCTAATGGTGAAACAATCTTATTTGCATCATCTTCGAATTGTTCTTCCGATTCATCTGACCCGGTTCCTCCGCCGTCTTCCCCCGAAGGAGTTTCCGGCTCGTTGGNNAAGTAAAAGGTAAACAAGAATTTTTTTCATAAGCCCGTCCTTATTTAAAAATTTGCAGTTCCTTCATAACATCTTTTTCTTTTGAACGCATCTCGTCCTTTTCCTCCCCTATCATGTGATCATAGCCCAAAAGATGGAGCATGCTGTGCACAGTGAGGTAGATCATCTCTCTTTCAAGGCTGTGTCCGAAATCATTAGCTTGTTCAATTATTCGCTGAGTTGAAATAACAATGTCACCAAGAATTATTTTGCCGTCAAACTCATCGTCCATGGGAAAGGACAGGACATCTGTTTCGCTGTCCACATTCCTGTATTCCCTGTTAAGCTCTCTGATTTCTTCATTTGTTACAAATGAAACACTTACTTCAAAATTTCCTTCTTCTCCCTCCGTCCGCAGCACTGTTTCAACTGCATTTTCAACTGCCTTCATGTTCTCTTCGGTAATTTCCATTATATCCTGTCTATTGTCGAACAATACATCAATCATTTTTCTTAACCTCATATCTTTCATATGCTTTTATTATATCCTGAACCAGTTTATGTCTCACAACATCAGTCGTCTGAAAATACATGAACCCGATGTCTTCAACATTCTTTAATATTCTTGACACGGTTTTAAGCCCTGATTTCTTACCTTCGGGCAGGTGTATCTGAGTGATATCTCCCGTTATAACCGCCTTTGAGCCATAACCAAGACGTGTCAGAAACATTTTCATCTGTTCATTCGTGGTGTTTTGTGCCTCGTCAAGAANNAATGAAAGAAGAATCAAGTGTACGTCCTCTCATATATGCCAGCGGAGCAACCTCTATAAGCTGCTTTTCTATGTTCTTCAAATAATTCTCAGGTCCCATTATGTCAAACAGCGCATCATAAAGAGGTCTCAAGTACGGGTCAACCTTGTCCTGCAGGTCTCCGGGCAGGAATCCAAGCTTTTCTCCTGCTTCAACAGCAGGTCTCGTAAGTATTATGCGCTCCACTTCTTTCTTTCTGAAAGCATTTACGGCAGCCGCCACTGCAAGATAAGTCTTGCCTGTTCCGGCGGGGCCTATGCCAAAGGTAATATCCTTTGAATTAATCATGTCCACATATCTTTTCTGTCCAATCGTCTTTGCTTTAATAACCCTTCCCGAGGCTGTGGTAACAATAACTTCCTTTAATATTTCATTGTAATCTATATTATAATTTGACTTGTTTGCTTCAATTAAATAAACTACCTTCTGGTCGCTTATTTCTCCTTCTGTGTCAATTACATCCATCATGTCTTTTAATATTTTAACAACCGCTTTTGTCTTGGCTTTCTCTCCCGTCACTTTAATCATGCCGCTTCTTACAAGAATATTCACATCCAGGTAGCTTTTTAACACTTTGATGTTCTTGTCATGTATTCCCAAAAGCTTAACCAGATTTTCCTCATTAGCTATTAAAATATTTTCTTCGTATAATTCCATTAATCCTCCTTAGTTTCATCGACCTTAACTTCAGACGTGGGATACAGCCTTACTTTTTCTCCTATGTCCTCTATAACTTCTATCTGAGCCCTTAAGTAGTAATAATTTTCGTCTTCCGAAAAATTTACGGACGAATTTACAATTTTGGCATCATCGCTGCACATTTTCAGCAGGTCATCATACATGCTTACTTTCATTTTATTTTTAGCTGTATTCTCATCTATTTCAACCTCTTTTACAACCTGCTCATAGTATGCGCCCTTTATAAATTTAATATCAGATAAATCTGAAAGTATAGGGATATTGACTGTCTTCTCCACATAATTATAATTTTCAAATGGATCTTTGTCACCTATTATTTTAATACTCTTACCATTTATTTGCAAGTAATAAACACTTTTGCTCTTGTTGGTCNNTTCTTTAAGTTCAAAGTTGTAATAAGTCTTGCCGTACACCGTTCCTTCAGAAGGTACCATCATATATTCTTCGGAATTTTTATTTTTAACCATCCCCATTATCAATGTCTGGCCTTCATATACCACATCGCCTTCCCTCACCACCGGCTGCCCGCTCTTGGCTATTATTTTGCTTATTATGGCATTCTTGTCCGAAATAATACTTGATGGCTCATTGTTTTTTATTTCGGCATTTTCGATTTTCTTTTCTTTAACGAATATTATCAGATTTGAACCCTCAATGTATACTTCCACAAATTTAAATTTATCAAAATTCTTATAAAGTATTGTTTCTATTTTTTTCGTATCTAAACCCGGATGTGCCAAAGGCAGCGTAATATTGTTTTGTTCCAATACCTTCACAATATTATTTGCAGTATCGTTGTTTGTTCCTACAACCTCAACATTCCAAATAAGAGAAGATACAACATAAAAGCAAATCAATAAAATAATAATGCCTGCCACAAAACCTTTTCGCACTTTCAGTTTACCTAATTTAAAAGCAAACCCCCTTTTGTTGACAGTCTCCATTTTTGTTTTCTTGATAATTTCTTCATATTTATTGTAATCTTCGTAGGAAATTTTCATCTTAACCGTTGATTCGTTTTTTTCAACATCCCACATCTGTATGCCTTTTTGTCGGAGTAAATTTAAAATTTTTTCGCAGTTAGCCGCCTTTAAGCGTATCACAACATAACCTCTCATAAAAGACATCAACTTGAATATAAGCATATTTACTCCTTCTTGCCAAATATTATTTCATCGATATTTCCCTTTACAATAACTTTATAATCATTTATTTCTTCTATCTTAAATTTCGAACCCATAATTAAAATAGTATTTTCTACAGTCTTAACCCCCACTTCATTGTTTTCATAAATTGTAATGCCTAAATGGTTCTCTATTATCACTTTTTTATTTCCATGCATTATAAGCTCAAAATTACCCGAAAACGCATTGTTCGGAATTTCCAGATCATCTGCAATCTTGCTTTTAAAGTTGTTGAACCTGCCCATACTCTCCTCCTTAACTAATTTTCAAGCCAAACATAAATGTTGTCTTATAATAAATTATGCATGCAGGCCTTAGTCTATGATTACAACTCAATACCAAAAAAGGCACCGTAACTGCCATCGGCGCCTTTTTTATCGTCTAACGAGAAGATGTTTAATTTTTTAAAGCAAAAACGCATTTATTCATAATCCACCGTGATTTAATAAACTTTAAAAAATTCAGTAACAAAACTATCAACACCGGCTGTTTCCAACCCAGTCTGACGTACAATTTTCATGAATTATTTAATCAAAAATTAATATAATTTTATGTTTACTTTAAGTATTTAGTAGTATATTTACTATATTACCGCAGTAAAGCTTATTTTTACTGAAATACTTGAAATTTTACGATATATTGTGTATTATTATAGCATATGAGGAAGGAGTATTTACATGGCTGATATCTTGATATTAACTGCTTCCTTTGGAATGGGACATAACAGTGTTGCCCATGCTCTGAAGGAACAAATTGAAACAGAAGAAACACATGTAAAAGTTGTAATTGCGGATATTATGGAAATAGTTGATCCGAAGGTTAAAACTTTCAGTTCAAAAATGTATTGCGAACTGACAGAAAATTATCCGCTTGTTTATAATACATTTTACGATATAAAAGTAAATTATAAAAATAATATTATAGATAATGTCTTTTGTAATTTATATTATAAAAAATTTTATGAATATATGGAAGCAGAAAGACCAAAGATTATTATCAGTACCTTTCCGTTATGTTCAGGCATAGTATCAAAAGTAAAGGAAGAATATAGTGTCAATGTTAATTTAATTACAGTAATAACTGATGTGGTAGACAGCTGGGAATGGATTTATAAAGGAACAAATATATACTTAGTTCCTACAAATGAAATAAAAAACAGATTAGTCACTAAAGGAATCACAAAGGATATTATAATCGTAACCGGTATACCCGTTAAAAAAGGATTTATAAGTAAAAATATAAGCGCTTCAGTTAAAGACAGAAATTCAATTTTGATTGTATTGAGCGGAATCGATAACATTCCGGAAGATGTGCTTTCTAAGCTTAATAATAAAAATAATCTTAAAATAAGAATAGTAACAGGCAGAAACGAAAAACTCTTTAAGAAGTTATCCGGCTGCAGATATTCAAATATAGAAATTTACGGCTATGTTGATAACCTGAATCAGATGATGGATGAATCCCTGTTTATCGTGACAAAACCCGGAGGAGTAACCATATTTGAAGCAATAAATAAAGAACTGCCTTTAATAGTATTAAACTCAAACATTGGCCAGGAAAAAGGAAACATTGAATTTATAAAGCAAAATAAATTAGGCATTATTATTGACGACCTGGGCAATTTACCATTCGCATTGGATTATTATATCAATAATCCGGACTTAATTAAGTATTATTGCAAGAATATAAGAAGGATAAAGGAAACTCTGAATTTCAAAAGTTTTTTTGGCTCAGTCCTTAATGAGGTGATTCAGGCATGAATTTTAAGAAATTTAAAAAGGAGTTCGGATTGATATTCATTGTTTTATCTGCGATAATCATGCTTGGCATATTGTTAAAAAACAATGATTTAGTCAATTTGTTCAAAATAATAAAAAAAATTAATATAAATTATANNTTAGATATGTTTATATTTTGGTTTCTTGAAGCCTATATGATTTATGCATTAATTGTTAAATTTGCCGGCCGCGAAAAAAATCGGGAAACCTTCTGGTTGGCAGTAAAGACTACTATGATCGGACAATATTACAGCAATATTACACCTATGGCAACAGGCGGCCAGCCGGTTCAACTTTATGTTCTAAAAGATGATAATATTTCTTTAAGCAACGGAACAGCAATTTTGATAAGTAAGTTTTTGCTTTTTCAGATTGGCGTAACTATTTATTCATTTTGTCTTGCTATTTATAAAATAAAGCTCTTGATTAATTATTACCACGGCGTTTCTGCTTTTATAATTACAGGATTAACAATAAATATAATTATGCTCGGCGCATTTTTATTAATAGCCTTTAACCAGCAGATATTATTGAAATTATGTAATGCAATATTTAATTTTTTATATAAGATTCATATTATTAAAGATGTAAAAAAATTAATGGACAAAACCGAAAGCTTCATATCGGAATACAAGGAAAGTATCGGAAAACTGAAAGAGGATCATTGGTTTACAATAAGAATGTATGTCATAACTTTCATACAGCTTACAGTATTTTTCAGCATCACATTTTTCGTTTACAAATCGCTTAATTTAGGCAAATCCAATATACTTGATATAATATGTATGCAGTCATTTCTGTATATGGCAGTATCATTTATACCTACGCCAGGCACAGTAGGTGCAAGCGAAGTAGGATTTGTATTGCTGCTTGGACATTTGTTCCCTCCAAATATAATTTCAACGGCAATGCTGTTATGGAGAGGAATAAGCTATTACTTCAGCTTAATATTCAGCGGATTCTTCTCCTTCGCAGTAACAACCTTGGGAAAGAAAAAAATCCAAATGGGCTGACGAAGGTGTCAAGGGTGTCAAGGGGACTGGTTTTTGTCATCTCCTTTTTAAGCCAGCTTCTTATTTTTGATATAAAAAAGGTTGAGAATAGAATAAACATCTAATTCTCAACCTTTTATCGTCTGCAAAACTTTATCTGTTATGCTTTTTTATAAAGTCCTGATCTATTTCCTTAACCTTAATATTTTCCTTATAGAATTCATCTAAATATTTCTGCTTTTTTCGTGATCCTTTTTTTCTTTAAAATAATTACATTTTTAGTTGAAATGCAGTCATTGTTAATTTTCGCTCATCTTGCGCATTTATATTCGATTTAGCGAATAAAAATAGTGAGATGAGGTTGTATTTTGATTTTAGTAATTCTCACCCCGCCCACTTGGCACATTTATTTATCTATCCTTTGGCAATTGTTATATTTAATCTTGTTGTAACTATAAATTAAAATTACTAAAACAATAGATATTATTATTCCATATATCGAGTTAACGATGGCCGGAAAAAGATAATTCATATAACCCACTTTTTCAGTAAAAAATGCTGCAATTATTAAATAAATCAGAGTTGAACAAAAAGAATAAATTATAGTCTTAAAATATTTATTTTCTTTATAGGCATATATAAAACACATGGATACGAAAAAGATTTTATATAATACAAAAATTACTCTTTCCAAAATGTTAGCGCTTGACTTTAATAATATGTACTTATCATACATACCATCATTTTCAATATTTCCATTGTTTTCTACTAACATAGAGAATATATTTTCGCTACTTGAAGTTAGAATACAATAAGTCAAACATAGCACAAATATAAGCAATACAAAGATTGTTATAAAATATTTTTTAAATGAAACGGACATTCTTCTTCCCTTCTCGTATTATAATTAATTTTCAAAAATGTTGTGCCTAACAATATTATATTTACCTAATAAGATAATATTGAATTATTTTTATTGTGTCAATACTATTTTTCAATATTTTACAGTTAAACTATTAAACATCTTATTTGTTATAAATTGAGTTTTAATTATATGGAATAATATATTTGATACAATTTTATTTCGTGTATTTGATTAATTTTTAATATAGAGATGTTTTCATGAATGATAAGAAATCATTTTTAGCAATTAAAGAATTGTATCCTGAAATCTGAAATGAGAAGTGGTATCCTATTTGATCCAAAAAGATGACAGTAACCCCGTCCTCTTGGATTTTGGGGACAAAAAAAACCCTGGGTTGCAGGGTTTTTGAACTATTTTATATATTTAGCCACAATTTCATTTACGTGCTTTCCGTCAGCTTTGCCCTTTACTTGCGGCATTATGAGAGCCATCAGTTTGCCCAGATCTTTTTTAGTCTGAGCGCCTGTTTGTTCTATTGCTTTTTTAACAATAGCATCAAGCTCTTCATCTGACAGTTGAGGCGGTAAATATTCTAATAGTATTTTGATTTCTTCATTGGTAAGATCTATAAGATCTTGTCGATTGCCTTTTTCAAAGTCAGAAATCGAGTCTTTTTTTTGTTTAATCTGCTTTGCTATTATATCTATAATATCAGCATCAACTAATTCAACTCTTTCGTCAACTTCCTTCTGTTTGATAGCTGCCCTTACCATTGTAACAACATCTTTTTTGACTTTGTTCTTAGATTTCATGGATTGCTTTAAATCTTCCATGAGTTTCTCTTTTAAAGGCATGCTTTCACCTCTTATCTTGCTTTTTTATTTTTCTTTCTACGAGCCGCTTCAGCTTTCTTTTTACGCTTTACGCTTGGTTTTTCGTAGTGCTCTCTTTTTCTTACTTCTGACATAACACCTGTAAGTGCGCATTGTCTTTTAAATCTTCTGAGAGCGTTGTCGATGGACTCGTTTTCTCTAACCTTTACCTCTGTCATTTTGCTACCCTCCCCTCGTCTTCTACTACTGTATGTCCCAGACACCAGCGAGTTTGAAATAGCACTTAATTATTATATAACATAGAATAAGTAAATGCAAGAATTTTATGATAAAGTTTCTGACAATTTTTTTCCACCCATTAAGTGGAAGTGCAGATGTTTAACGGATTGACATCCGTCTTCTCCGCAATTGCTGATAACTCTGTATCCTGTTTCTTTAATTCCTTCCTGCTCTGCAATTTTATTTATTGCTTCAAATATTTCTGCAACAATACTGCTGTTGTCAGAATTAATATCATTTATTGAAGTTATATGCGTTTTCGGTACAATTAAGATATGTACGGGAGCCTGAGGATTTAAATCTCTGAAGGCTGTTAAACTATCAGTTTCATACACAACATTTGACGGAATTTCTTTATTTGCTATCTGGCAAAATATGCAGCTCACTTTTCTCACCTCTCCCCTTTAATTTAGCCATAGTATATTATTCACCAAATAAATAATCGTTCCTCACATTTTTTATTTGGGGGTTTACTATCTTGTTTTTAATATTCATATCACTTTTAATCAAAACTTTCAAGTAGTTTGTAGTGTAACCTTCAAATATATTTTCCTTTTTTTGTGTTTCGATCAAGACAGGCATGGTTTTTCCTATGAATTGCTTCATGAATTCCATTGATATGACATTGCTTAAATTAATCAACACTCTGCTTCGATGTGCTTTAACTGAATCTTCCACCTGATCGGTCATTTCGGCAGCTTTTGTTCCTTCTCTGACAGAATATTTAAATACATGGATTCTTGAAAATCGTATTGTTTTTACAAATTCAAGGGTTTCATTAAACTCTTCCTCGGTTTCACCGGGAAAACCCACAATTATATCTGTGGTAATTCCTGCATATGGCATATATTTTCTTATTATCTCGACATTGTTTTTATATTCGGGTGTCGTGTATTTTCTGTTCATGCGTTTCAACACGCTATCGCTTCCGCTTTGCAGCGAAAGGTGAAAGTGGTCGCATACTTTATCCAGCTTGGAATATCTTGAANNTTTAGGTTCCAGCGAGCCCAGACGTATTCTTCCAATGCCTTCAATTTTATTAATGTCTTCGATTAACCTTATCAGTGCATCCTGCTCGTGAATATCCTTTCCATAAGAAGAAATATGAATTCCGTTCAGCACAATTTCCTTATATCCGTTTCCGGCAACTTTTTTTATTTCTTCCACGATATCTTCGTGTTTTCTGCTTCTGATTCGACCTCTAACGTAGGGGATAATGCAGTATGA
>DMJQ01000166.1 GCA_003457065.1 Clostridiales bacterium | reverse complement strand
GATTAAGATTCCCTATAAGAGAAGGCGGAAGGACAGTTGGGTCAGGAGGTGTTACGACAATAATCAAATAATTTCGTTATTTGACAACAAACAGTTGATTATCAATAGAGAAACAATTGATTTGAAAAACAGCTTTCATACGAAAGCTGTTTTTATATAATTTTGAATTTTTTTCTTAGATTATTAATAACAGATGATTGTCCACATATTCTCCTGCAAATTTTTTATTATGTGTACGAAGGAGAGACACAGGATTAAAATTAGAAAATTATTCATTAAAACAATTATTAAATTTGTCTAAACATAAAGATTATGATAAATCAAGCAAAAGACCATTAATAACGTCCATACGGCGAGGAGTTTTATTAACGGAATGTAATAATAGTTAAATATCCGTAATAATTAGAAAAATACAAAAAAAACACTTGATTTATAAGAATTTATGGTATATTATTATAAAGCTTGCCACATGCGATGACGCAAAAGGTTGCTGGAATAAGCATGATTTCAGGGAATTTTTGCAGAGTATGTCCTGTTAGAAAACAGGGCGACCGGTATTGCTAAATTTTTTAAATATGAAACACCCGGTTAGGTGTATCGAGCAATCCCGAGTTGTATGGATGACATACGAAAAGGAGGTAAAAAAATGGCAAACGCACAGAAAATAAGAATTAGGTTAAAAGCTTATGATCATCAATTAATTGATCAATCTGCACAAAAAATCGTGGAAACAGCTAAAAGTACCGGTGCAACTGTAGCGGGACCAATTCCGCTGCCGACAGAGAAACAAGTCATAACAATACTTAGAGCAGTTCATAAGTACAAAGACTCCAGAGAGCAGTTTGAGCAAAGAACTCACAAAAGATTGATTGACATAACTAACCCTACTCCTAAGACTGTAGATTCATTAATGAAATTGAATTTGCCGGCTGGTGTAGACATTGAAATCAAATTGTAAGAAGCAAGTGGAGAAATATATTATACACTCTGCTTAGAATGATTGCCGAAAGGTAATCCGCTGTAAGAAAATAGGAGGTGTAAAAATGAAAGCAATTCTTGGTAAAAAAGTCGGAATGACTCAAGTATTTACAGAACAAGGCGAAGTTGTACCCGTAACTGTCGTTGAATCAGGCGATATGGTTGTGGTTCAGAAGAAGACTGTTGAAAAAGACGGTTACAATGCAATCCAAGTTGGTTTTGGAGACATCAAATCAAAGAATGTTATTAAACCTATGAAAGGTCATTTTGATAAATCAAAAACAGAACCGAAAAGATTCTTAAGAGAATTCAGAGTAACAAACATTGACGACTATGAAGTTGGTCAGAAAATCGGCGTTGACATTTTCCAACCAGGAGAAAAAATTGACGTTGTTGGAATTTCTAAAGGTAAGGGATTCCAGGNNTTGGGAGCATCTGCAGGTGTTGGAAGAGTAGTTAAAGGAACTAAAGCTCACGGACACATGGGACATGAAAAAGTGACAGTATTAAACCTTGAAGTAGTAAAGGTTGATCCGGACAAAAATGCAATACTTGTTAAAGGTGCAGTACCGGGACCTAAAAAAGGTTTGGTAAAAATCAGAGAAGCAGTTAAGAAATCTAAGTAATAATTGCATGGAAAGGAGGATTAAAGATGCCAAAAGTAGCTCTTTATGATATAACAGGCAGCCAGGTAGGCGATATCGAATTAAGCGATGCCATATTTGGTATAGAAGTAAACAATCATGTAATGTATGAAGCTGTAAAAAATTATTTGGCTAATCAAAGACAAGGAACTCAGTCAGCAAAGACAAGAGCTGATGTGAGAGGCGGCGGAAGAAAACCCTGGAGACAAAAAGGAACCGGACGTGCAAGACAGGGAAGCATCAGAGCACCGCAATGGAAAGGCGGCGGAGTAGTATTTGCTCCAAAACCGAGAGATTACAGCTATTCAATTCCTAAAAAAGTTAAGAGGTTGGCTCTTAAATCAGCATTAAGCTCAAAAGTACAAGATAAAGAAATAATCGTTGTAGATAAATTAGTGCTTGAACAACCAAAAACAAAAGAATTAGTTAAGGTATNNACGCATAATGCGCGATCCACACGATATTATAAAAAGACCTATAGTTACAGAAGCCAGCATGGATGTTATGGCAGACAAGAAATTCACTTTTGTTGTTGACAAAAGGTCTAATAAAACAGAAATAAAAAATGCAGTGGAAAAAATATTCGGAGTTAAAGTAGCAAGTGTGAACACAATGAACATGCTCGGAAAGAAAAAGAGAATGGGAGCAAGTGTGGGCAAGAGGGCTGACTGGAAAAAAGCCATAGTTACTTTGACAGAAGACAGCAAGACAATAGAATTCTTTGAAGGAATTTAAAGATGCCCTAACCCCATTTATTCGACCAGAGGGAGAAATAAATGGATGGTAGGTCATTCGCAACAAATTCCCAAAATGTGCGACCAGAGGGAGCAAATATTTTGGTGAATNNGTTTTTTCTGAAAAATAGCGGTAGGTCTTTCGTAACGAATTCCCAAAATATGCGACGCAAGGAGCAAATATTTTGGTGAATGAGACTGCGTTCGAGTTTCTACGAGAATCTCATTGCAAAGAATGTAATTAAAAGATAGTAGATCAAATAAAGGAGGAAAATCTCATGGGTATTAGAAAATACAGACCAACCTCTCCGGCGTTGAGACAAATGACAGTTTCAACATTTGAAGAAATAACAACTAATGAACCAGAGAAATCTCTTTTAACTCCATTAAAAAACAAAGCCGGAAGAAACTCATACGGCAGAATAACTGTTCGTCATCAAGGCGGTGGAGAGAAGAGAAAATATAGAATCATTGATTTTAAAAGAAATAAAGATGGAGTACCCGGAAAAGTTGCATCAATCGAATATGATCCGAACAGAAGCGCAAATATAGCACTCATCAATTATGTTGACGGAGAAAAAAGATATATTATCGCTCCTTACAAATTAAAAGTAGGAGATACAATTGTTTCAGGATCTGATGCAGATATTAAAATCGGAAATGCTCTTCCTGTAAGAAACATTCCTGTGGGTACATTAATTCACAACATAGAATTAAAACCCGGCAAAGGTGCTCAGATGGTACGTTCAGCAGGTAATTCAGCACAGCTTATGGCTAAGGAAGGCAAGTACGCACAGGTAAGACTTCCAAGCGGTGAAGTAAGAATGATAAGCATGGACTGCAGAGCTACAATCGGTCAGGTAGGAAATTTGGACCACGAGAATATATCAATAGGTAAAGCCGGAAGAAAAAGACACATGGGAATCAGACCTACTGTAAGAGGTAGTGTTATGAACCCTAACGACCACCCTCACGGCGGTGGAGAAGGTCGAGCTCCTATAGGAAGACCAAGTCCTGTTACTCCTTGGGGTAAACCAACACTTGGCTGGAAGACTCGTAAGAAAAATAAGAAATCTAACAGTATGATCGTTAAGAGTAGAAATGATAAATAGTTGCAGGACTGAAAGGAGGAAATAGTGAATGGGTAGATCATTAAAAAAAGGGCCTTATTGTGAACCAAGTCTTATGAAAAAGATCGTGGAAATGAATGAAGCCAACAATAAAAAAGTATTAAAAACTTGGTCTAGAAGATCAACAATATTCCCCGATATGGTAGGCCATACATTAGCTATACATGATGGCAGAAAGCACGTTCCTGTATATATAACTGAAGATATGGTCGGACACAAACTCGGTGAATTTGCTCCTACAAGAACTTATAGAGGACATGATAAGACTGATAAATCTTCAAAAGTTAAATAAGAAGGGAGGCAAGCTTAAATGGAAGCTAGAGCAGTTGCTAAATATATAAGAGTATCACCAAGAAAAATGAGATTCGTGTGTGATATGGTAAGAGGAAAGCAAGTTGACGAAGCTTTGGCAATTTTAAAATTTTATCCCAGCAAAGGAGCTAAAATTTTAGAAAAGGTAGTTAAATCAGCTACTGCTAACGCAGAGAACAACTTTGACATGGATAGAGAAAAATTATATGTTTCCGAAGTTTATGCTAATCAAGGACCGACTCTTAAGAGATGGAGGCCAAGATCAAAGGGAAGCGCATATAAAATACTAAAGAGAAGCAGCCACATTGGAGCTGTAGTTAAAGAGAGAGAATAGATCAGTAAAGGAGGTAAAAAATGGGTCAGAAGGTGAATCCTCATGGACTTAGAGTCGGAATAATCAATGATTGGGACTCTAAATGGTATGCTGACAAAAAGAACTTCGGTGAAAATTTAGCTGAAGATTACAAGATTCGTGAATTTATAGAAGAAAGAATGAATCAGGCAGGAATAGCAAAAATAGAAATCGAAAGATTTGCCAGCAGAATTAAAATAAGTATATTCACAGCAAAACCAGGTATGATAATCGGAAAAGGCGGTACTGGCGTTGATAGCTTAAAAGCAAGTATCGAGAATATTACCGGTAAGACTGTTATAGTAAATGTAGAAGAAGTTAAGGTTCCTGAGTTAAACGCTCAGTTAGTTGCGGAAAATATAGCCAGCCAGATTGAGAAACGTATTTCTTTCAGAAGGGCTATGAAACAGGCAATGCAAAGAACAATGAAATTAGGTGCAAAGGGGATTAAGACTTCCATATCAGGAAGACTGAACGGAGCTGATATGGCAAGAACCGAAGGATATTCAGACGGTAAAATACCTCTTCAGACTTTAAGAGCTGACATAAGCTACGGATTTGCGGAAGCAAACACAACATTCGGTAAAATACCTGTTAAGGTTTGGATTTGCAGAGGAGAAGTTCTTAGAAAGAAAGGTTCATTATTATCAGACAATCAAGAACCTACAAAGGCATTGAATGACAATAGAGATAATAAGAGAAGAAGAAGACCAAACAATAATTTTAAGAGAGAGAGAAAGTAATAAGTCCTTAAGGAAGGAGGAACAATTATGTTAATGCCTAAAAGAGTTAAACGTCGTAAACAACAAAGAGGAAGAATGACAGGTGTTGCAACGAGAGGCAACAAAGTCACATACGGCGAATACGGGCTTCAAGCATTAGAACCAGCTTGGATTACATCAAACCAGATAGAAGCTGCCAGAAGGGCAATGACAAGAGCTGTCAAGAGAGGCGGTCAAATTTGGATTAAAATATTCCCAGATAAACCAGTAACAAAAAAACCAGCCGAAACTCGTATGGGTAAAGGAAAGGGATCACCTGAATACTGGGTGGCAGTAGTTAAACCGGGCAGAGTATTATTTGAAATGTCAGGGGTTTCTGAAGAAGTAGCGAGAGAAGCAATGAGACTTGCCATGCATAAATTGCCTATCAAATGCAAATTTGTTACCAAAGATCAGGCATCAGAAAAGGATGGTGAAGCAAATGAAAGCTAATGAATTAAGAAATAAATCTGTTGAAGAGCTGAATAAATCTGTTTCAGATTTAAAAACAGAACTTTTCAATTTAAGATTTCAACTTGCAACCGGAGAACTTGACAATCCGATGAGAATAAAAAAAGTCAAGAAAGATATTGCGCGTGTTAAGACAGTTCTCAGAGAACGTGAATTGAATATTAGTGCGCAGTAATAAGAAAGGAGGATCTTTACTTTGGAAAGAGGCAACAGAAAAGTAAGAATTGGAAAAGTAGTCAGTGATAAAATGGATAAAACAATCGTAGTTGCTACTGAAAAACTTGTAGCACATCCTCTTTATAAAAAACAAATAAAAATGACTAAAAAATACAAAGCACATGATGAAGAGAACAAGTGCAAAGTTGGAGATATAGTTAAAATAATGGAAACCAGACCATTATCAAAAGAAAAATGCTGGAGATTAGTTGAAATATTAGAGGAAGCTAAATAGACCCTAAGACAATTGAAGGGAGGTAGAAGTCATGATACAAACTGAGTCAAGACTGAGAGTCGCAGACAATTCCGGAGCTAAAGAAGTTCTTGTAATAAGAGTGATGGGCGGTTCAGTAGTGAAATACGGCAACATTGGCGATACAATTGTATGTACGGTTAAATCTGCAACACCTGGAGGAGTTGTTAAGAAGGGTGATGTGGTTAAGGCTGTAATCGTGAGAACTAAAAAAGGTGTTAGAAGAAAAGACGGCACATACATCAGATTTGATGAAAATGCGGCGGTTATTATTAAAGACGACAAAACACCGGTTGGAACTCGTATATTTGGACCTGTAACAAGAGAACTAAGAGACGGGAAGTTTATGAAGATAATCTCACTGGCACCGGAAGTACTTTAATAGGAGGTGTATAAAGATGCACGTAAAGAAAGGCGATAAAGTCGTAGTTATAACAGGCAGCGACAGAGGTAAGATCGGAAAAATACTTACCAGCATGCCAAAGCAGAACAGAGTCATCGTTGAAGGCGTAAACATGGTTACAAAACATCAGAAAGCAACCAGAGATATTCAGCAAGCCGGAATATTGCACCAAGAAGGCGCTATTACTGCTTCAAATGTTATGCTATATTGTGATAAATGCAAATCAGGCGTTAGAACTGAAATTAAAATAGAAAACGGAAAAAAAGTAAGAGCATGTAAAAAGTGCGGTTCGGTTTTATAATAATGCTCGAAGGGAGGTACGAACTATATGGCTAGATTAAAAACGACATATGATGAACAAGTAGTGCCGGCACTGATGGAAAAGTTTCAGTATAAAAGCATTATGCAGGCACCTAAAATAGATAAGATAGTAATTAATATGGGCGTTGGCGAAGCTAAGGAAAACCAAAAATTCTTAGACAACGCAGTTGAAGAGCTGACTATTATAGCAGGTCAGAAACCTGTTGTTACTAAAGCCAGAAAATCAATTTCTAACTTTAAATTAAGAGAAGGCATGGCTGTTGGATGCAAAGTTACAATGAGAGGAAATCACATGTACGAATTCCTTGATAAACTTGTTAACATTGCATTACCAAGAGTTAGAGACTTCAGAGGCGTTTCAAAAACGTCATTTGACGGAAGAGGAAACTATGCTTTAGGTATTAAAGAACAGTTGATTTTCCCGGAAATTAATTATGATAAGATCGATAAAATAAGAGGTATGGACATAATCATAACGACCACAGCTAATACAGATGAAGAGGCACGTGAGCTTTTGAAATTAATGGGAATGCCTTTTAGTAAGTAAGGGAGGGAACGAAAATGGCAAAGACATCTCTAAAAGTTAAACAACAGAGAAAACAAAAATTCTCAACCAGAGAATATACAAGATGCAAAATTTGTGGAAGACCTCATGCTTATTTAAGGAAATTCGGTATATGCCGTATATGCTTTAGAGAACTGGCTTACAAAGGTCAGATACCTGGCGTTAAAAAAGCTAGTTGGTAAAATTTTATAAAATGGAAGGAGGTTACTTACATGGTAATGACAGATCCTATCGCAGATATGTTGACGAGAATAAGAAATGCTAATCATTCAAAACATGAATTTGTTGATGTACCAGCTTCTAGAATCAAAAAAGAAATAGCTAACATATTGTTGGAAGAAGGATATATTAAGGGTTTTGATGTTATAGATGACGGTAAACAAGGTATCATAAGAATTGAACTTAGATACCAGCAAAACAAGGAAAGAGTTATAACAGGCATTAAGAGGATATCAAAACCTGGACTTAGAGTTTACGTTGGAAAAGATGAAACTCCAAAAGTTTTAGGCGGCTTGGGTATAGCTATACTTTCAACATCACAAGGAATCGTAACAGATAAAAAAGCAAGAACACAGGGTGTTGGCGGAGAAGTAATCTGCTACGTATGGTAATAATAACGAATAGGAGGTGCTAAGATGTCAAGAATAGGTATTAAACCTGTAAATATACCTGCAAAAGTTGAAGTGTCAATCGATAAAAACAACTATGCGGTTGTTAAGGGACCCAAAGGACAAGTTGAACAACAGCTTCCAAAAGCAATTAAAATTGAAGTTGAAGGCTCAGTGATTAATGTTTCAAGACCGAATGACGAAAAAGAAAACAGATCACTTCACGGACTTACAAGAACTCTTATTAACAACATGGTTTTAGGTGTTACAGAAGGATTCGAGAAATCACTTGAAATAGTAGGCGTTGGATATAGAGCACAAAAGCAAGGCAAAAAATTAGTATTAAACTTAGGTTTTTCACATCCT
The DNA here is from genome assembly GCA_003457065.1 of Clostridiales bacterium. Lineage (GTDB taxonomy): Bacteria > Bacillota > Clostridia > Tissierellales > Sedimentibacteraceae > Sedimentibacter. Next base: position 2,184 of record DMJQ01000166.1, on the reverse strand, counting down.
GTTGAAATGGAAGATCCAAAAGGAATCGAAACAGCAGTTGATGGTACAAATAAAATCATAGTTAAAGGTATAGATAAACAGCCGGTAGGAAATTATGCAGCTGTAATCAGAGACTGGAGAAGACCTGAACCATACAAGGGCAAGGGTATTAAATACACTGGTGAAGTTGTTAGACGTAAAGCAGGTAAAACTGGTAAATAACAAGTAATTTGAGAAAGGAGTGAGTATTAGTGCTTAAAAAAATTGATAAAAATCAAAGAAGATTAGGAAGACACTATAGTATAAGAAACAAAATCACAGGAACTCCTGAGAGACCAAGATTGAATATATATAAAAGCTCTAAGCACATATACGCTCAAGTAATTGATGATGCTACCGGCGTAACTCTTGCGTCTGCATCGACATTGGATAAAGACTTAAGAGATCAGGTAGCTGAACTTACTAAATCTGATGCGGCTAAGTTGATAGGTAAGGCAGTAGGAGAAAGAGCGAAAAATAAAGGTGTGAAGTCAGTAATCTTTGACAGAGGCGGATATTTATATCACGGAAGAGTAAAATTACTGGCAGATGGAGCAAGAGAAAGCGGACTTGAATTTTAATAAGGAGGTAGTCATGGAACAACGTGGACGTATAGATGCAAGCCAATTGGATGTAAAAGAAAAAGTTATCAGCATCAACCGTGTTACTAAAGTTGTTAAAGGCGGTAGAAACTTTAGATTCAGCGTGTTAGTAGTTGTTGGTGACGAAAATGGTCATGTTGGAATAGGAATGGCGAAAGCTATTGAAATTCCGGATGCAATAAGAAAGGCCATCCAGGATGCTAAAAAGAATATGATCGAAGTGCCACTGATCAACACAACAGTGCCACATGAAATAATCGGCAGATTTGGCGCAGGCAGAGTTCTTATAAAACCGGCAAAAGAAGGTACAGGAATCATAGCCGGAGGTCCTGTTCGTGCAGTGTTGGAACTTGCGGGAATCAGAGACATAAGAACTAAATCATTAGGATCAAGTAATCCTAGGAATGTAGTAAATGCAACAATTGAAGCCTTAAAACTTCTGAAAAAACCTGAGGATGTTGCAAGAGTCAGGGGCAAATCAGTAGAAGAAATAATAGGTTAAGAGGTGAAAATTATGGCAAAGATAAAAATAAAACAAACTAAGGGCTTAAGTGGAAGAACACCTAACCAGATAAAAAACATTGAAGCTTTAGGTTTGAGAAAAATAGGCCAGGTGGTTGAAAAAGAAGATACACCTCAAATAAGAGGAATGATCAGAAAAGTAGAACACATGGTAGAGGTTGTTGAATAAAACTATAAGGAGGTGTTAAACAATGAAACTTCATGAATTAAAACCTAATCCTGGTAGTTCAAAAAATAGAAAGAGATTAGGAAGAGGTACAGCCACAGGACAAGGAAAAACTGCCGGCAGAGGTATGAACGGTCAAAAATCTCGATCAGGCGGTGGAGTTAGACCAGGATTTGAAGGCGGACAGATGCCTCTTTACAGGAGACTTCCAAAAAGAGGATTTACAAATATTTTTGGAACTCAGTTTGCTGAGATTAATGTTGAAGCGTTGAACAAATTTGAAGACGGAGCAGAGATAACTCCGGAAATTCTTAAATCAGAAGGGTTAATAAAAAAAGAACTGGACGGTATAAAAGTGCTGGGAAACGGTGAACTTGCTAAGAAGCTTACTGTTAAAGCTAATAAATTCAGCAAATCGGCGGTAGAAAAAATTGAAGCNNGCGGAAAAGCTGAGGTGATCTAGTTGTTTGAAACTCTAAAAAATGCATGGAAAATACCTGATTTAAGAAAAAGAATGATTTTCACGCTTTTAATGTTGATTGTTTACAGATTGGGAGCTGTTATACCTGTACCGGGCATTGACAGATCCGTTGTACAAAGCATGTTTTCAGGAAATGCAGGAGGCCTGCTGGATTTCTTCGATATGATGTCCGGTGGAGCTTTTAAAGATTTTACGATTTTTGCGTTAAATATTTATCCATACATTACGTCTTCAATTATTCTTCAGCTGTTGGCAATAGCCATTCCTAAGCTGGAAGAAATATTCAAGAGAGAAGACGGAAGGAAAAAAATGGCTCAATGGACCAGGTATGTGACTGTTATACTGGCATTGATCCAGGCTACTGCTTACAGCGTTGGATTCTTTAATTCAGCAAT